>JABSSB010000171.1:0-1809 GCA_013214715.1 Paracoccaceae bacterium
TGGCGCGATCACTGTGGCCGAAATACGCTATCGCGCGTTGGTTGGCACGGCGCCGGTGAGCACGATTATTGTGCCGTCCCCTGTCGCGCCGCCCAGTTCTTTGGATGTTTTGTTGAAAGCGGCGGTCGACAACTACTATCTGATCCAGCGGTCCGGGTTGGAAGTGGATGTGCGCGAGTTTGAGTGCGTCGTAGCCGACGGCCAGTTTCGTCCGCGCCTGTCGCTGCGTGGCGGGGCCAGCGTCGGTGCCGATTTGGGCGGCACGACAGGGCGAGACAATAACGCATTTGTCGGTCTTGGGCTGGAGTGGCAGATATATGGCGGCGCAAAACAAACACGGCAGCAAGGGTTGAGCGAACGCAAAAAACCAGGCGCTTTACGACCGATTGGCCATTGTACGCGATGTCGAAGAGCTCACCGGCACGGCGTGGGCGACGTATCGGTCTTCAGCGGCGCTGGTGCAAACTCTCGACCTTCAGGGCGATGTGAACGAGCTTCTGGTCGACAACTATAATGATGAATTTCAACTCGGCACGCGGAGTCTTCTCGACCTGCTCATCGCCGAGGCCGGGCTTTATACCTCAAAGGTCAAGCGCGCCAATAATGACGCGATCCTCAGTTTCTCAAGCTTCCGCATCTTGGCTGCGCAAAGCAAGCTGGCCACTCATTTTGGCATTGCCCAAAGTGACCGCCTGCTGGGCAGCCTGATCAGACCGGAAGAGGGTCAGGCGCCGTTGTTCCTGATCAAAAAGGGAAGCGCGGTTTTCGGCGAATGATACATGCTGCGAAGGCTCCGGCGCTGGATGTGCTGCGCTGGTGTGCGGACCGTTTTGGCCGCCCCTATTCCGAAGCGGCATTGCGGGCGCGTTTACCTGAAGACCTGCCAATGGATGCGCCCTAAGGTTGATCTGGGCATGGGTCGAGCTCGGCTTGCGTGCAGAGCGTTCCGACACCCGATTGACGCGCCTTGATCCTGGCGTGCTGCCCTGCCTTCTTTGGCAAACCGGCGCGCGGCCATGGGTATTGCTGGAAATCGATGGGGCAGAGGCTTTGATCCTTGATCCGGCCGGTGCAGCCGTGCCGCGCAGGTTGTCTCTGACCGAGGTTCAGGCCCGGATCGAGCCCTTCGTGATCCTGTTGACGCCCGATGACCGGGCCGGGCCAGACCCTGTCGCCGCGCCAGCCGACTGGTTTTGGTCGGCAGTCAGGGAGTGTCGGGGTGCGTGGGCGCAGGTGATCATCGCCTCGCTTCTTATGAACCTGATGGCGCTCGCGCTGCCTTTGTTCATCATGAATGTCTATGACAAGGTGATCCCTAACCTGTCCTTTGTCACGCTCTGGACCTTGTCGATCGGGGTTCTGATCGCGCTGGGTCTTGATTTGGTGCTGCGGCTCTTGCGGCATCATGTGCTCGACACGATCAGCCGTCGCGTCGATCTGGTGGCCGGGGCGGCGCTGTTCAAACACGCGCTTGGGATCGGTCTGCTGGATCGTCCGGGCGGTGCGGGGGGGCTAGCCAGCCATCTGGGCGATTATGAACCGGTGCGCGAATTCTTTGCCGCTGCAAGCTTCACGGCTTTTGTCGACCTGCTGTTTATCGGCGTGTTCATCGGAGCGATGTTCCTGATCGTTGGTCCTTTGGGCTGGGTGCCATTGGTGGCTGTTGTCGTGGTGTTGAGCCTTGCCATGATTGCGCGGTTGCCGATGCGCCACGCGGCTAAAGGGGTGATCCAGCTGGCCGCGCGGCGCAATCGGGTCAAGGCCGAAGCATTGGATGGGGCCGAAACGGTCAAGACGCTGGGGGCCGAA
>JABSSB010000171.1:1909-10292 GCA_013214715.1 Paracoccaceae bacterium
TGCGATCGTTATCTGGGGCGTCTTCCTGATCATTGACGGACAGATCACGCTGGGCGCATTGATTGCAGCCAATATCCTTGCGGGCCGGGCTTTGGCCCCGTTGGGTGTGATCGCGCAGACCGTCTTTCGGGCAGAATATGCAATCCGCTCCCTGAGGGAGTTGAACAAGGTCATGGCCGTGCCGACCGAACATGCAGACATGCCACGTTCGGACCTTCAGGTGCGCGCGGGTGCGATACGGTTTGATCAGGTGGGTTTCATCTATCCAAATGCGTTAATGCCCGCTCTGCGCGAGGTGGATTTGACCATCACTCCGGGCGAAAGCATCGCGCTTTTGGGGAAGGTCGGGGCCGGCAAATCCACCTTGAGTCGCATTATGGCCGGGCTTTTGCCTGCCACCGAAGTGATGATAGAAATCGACGGTTTTGCCATAGGCCAATATGAACCGTCTGAACTGCGACGCGCCATCGGCTATCTGCCGTAGCGCCCGGAACTGTTCACCGGGACGTTGCGCGAAAATCTGACGCTTGGCCGCCCGAATGCCAGCCAGTCGGAAATTCAGCGTGCACTTGCCCTGTCAGGTCTGGCCCGGTTTGTGGCGCACTCTCCTCTGGGGCTTGATCTGCCGGTGGGCGAACGTGGCAGTGCTCTGTCGGGCGGACAGGCGCAGGCCTTGTCTTTAGCGCGGCTACTTCTGCGCAGGCTCAGGTTCTGTTTCTGGATGAGCCTTCAAACGCAATGGATACGGAGATGGAGCAGGCCCTGCGCCAAGGGCTTGATACGCTGCGCGACGACGGGGTCACCCTGATCCTGTCGACCCATCGCCAATCGCTGGTGGAATTTGCCCATCGGGTCGTTGTGTTGGACAACGGCATGAAAACCCATGACGGTCCCCGCGACAGGTTGACCGGGAAGGTGTCGCGCGTGCGGCCTGGAGGGCGGAGCTGATGCCGTCGGACAGCTATGTGAACACACCAGCCTGGGCGGCAGGGGCAGGGACCAATCCGGGCAGTTGGCGGTTGCTGTTGGTCATTGCGGTGGGCGTGGTCTTGTTTCTGGTCTGGGCCGCCAATTTCGAAATTGAAGAGGTGACAACCGGGCAGGGGCAGGTCGTGCCCTCGCAACAGGTGCAGGTGGTGCAAAGCCTCGAAGGTGGCATTTTGCGGTCCACCCAAACGCGCCAGAAGGCGAAGGATCTGGTGGCGGGGACTCAGGTGGACAGGCTGAGCTTTTGACGATCCTGTCAACCGAAGCTGAAGGTACCGCGCCATTACCGGCTGCCTAAGCCTATCGATAGAGCAGCGACATCCCGTTGTGAAAAAGATGCACTTTTTCAGGCGGTGCTGTCAGGCGAATGTCTGACCCGCGCGCCTCGCGATGGATGCCGGGCAGTTTGCCGATGACAGGGTCATCGCCCAGCACCGGGTCGAAATAGATCAGGGTGACCTCTCCCAACGCTTCGGCGATTTGCACCGTGCCGTGGAAAATCGCGTCGCCGTCGGTCTGCTGGAAATCTTCGGGACGAATGCCAATATTGACGGTTATGCCCATATCCGCATCGGTCGTGGGCACTGTGGAGCGGGCAATGCCGCCAGTGTCCAGAGTGATTTCTGTCATCGCTCCAGTGCCGGTGATTTTGCCGGGCAGCAGATTCATGGCGGGGGAACCGATGAACCGCGCCACGAATTCGCTGCGCGGCGTTTCATACAATTCCAGGGGTGTGCCGACCTGCGCGATGCCTTTATTGGCCAGAACCACGATGCGGCTGGCCAGCGTCATCGCTTCGACTTGATCATGGGTGACATAAATCATCGTGCTGTCGGGCATCGCCTCTTTCAACTGGGCAATCTCGATCCGTGTGGCCACGCGCAGCGCCGCATCGAGGTTCGAGAGTGGCTCGTCAAACAGATAGACCTTGGGATTGCGGACGATGGCGCGCCCAATAGCGACCCGCTGTCGCTGCCCGCCCGAGAGCGCTTTGGGCAGACGGTCAAGATATTCCGTCAGTTGCAGCTTGGCGGCGGCGTCTTCAACCGCGGCGTCAATCTCAGCCTTCGGCTTCTTCGCGATGTTCAGGGCAAAGGCCATGTTTTCCCGCACGGTCATATGCGGATAAAGCGCGTAGCTTTGGAACACCATAGCGATCCCGCGCTGTGCGGGCGGCACGTCATTCATGACGGTGCCTTCGATTTCCAGCGTGCCGCCAGAGATGCTTTCCAACCCCGCGATCATTCTTAGCAAGGTGGACTTGCCGCAGCCCGAGGGTCCGACAAAGACGATCAATTCCCCGCGGTCTATCTCAAGATTGATGTCATGCAGCACATCGACATTGCCGCCATAGATCTTGGCCACATCCGTGAGTTTGAGCTCAGCCATTTGCGGCCTCCTTGAGTTGCTTTTGCGCGATCACGGCCTGAAACGGTGCGATTTCACCGTTTAGATCCTGCGCGGCTCCGAGATCGGCGCCAATCGGCGTCCAATCCCCATTTGGCAGGTCAATCTGCGCTGGATTTGGACTGAGATTCACGGCTACAAAGACCTCGTCATCGCCTTCTCGGCGGGTGAAACGGATCACCTCACCTTCGGCGGCCATATCGGTCTGCTCACCGTGATGTAGCGCCGGATGGGCACGGCGCAGCGCGATAGCGGCGCGGTAATGCGCCATCAGCCCGTCGGGGTTTTGCGTTGCGCGATCCACCGCGCGCGGGAGGTGATCGGGCGACACTGGCAACCAGGGTTTGGCGTCGCTGAAACCGCCTTGAGGATGGGCCGAGTCCCACACCATTGGGGTTCGGCATCCATCGCGGCCTTTGAATTCGGGCCAGAATTCGATGCCATAGGGGTCTTGCAGGTCGTCAAACCCGACCTCGGCTTCCGGCAGGCCCAACTCTTCGCCCTGATAGAGGCAGACAGACCCGCGTAGGCACATCTGCAGAGTGGTCATCGCGCGCTGCCCGGCCTCGGACAAATCCCAACGAGAGGCATGGCGTTGCACATCATGATTGGAATAGGCCCAACAGGCCCAGCCGTCGCGCGCGACCGCGTCCACATCGGCAAAGATCGTCGCAACATCGCTTGCAGTCAGCGCATTGGGCTGCAGCATTTCAAAGGCATAACACATATGCACGCCATTGCCGGCACGGGTATATTCGCCCATGATCTCCAGCCCGCGCTGCGCGTCGCCGACCTCTCCCACCGCTGTGGTGCCGGGATACTCGTCCAGAAGCGCCCGGAACCGGCGCAGGAAGGCGAGGTTTTCAGGCTGGTTCTTATCGTACAGATGATCCTGATGGTTGTAGGGGTTCACCGATGGGGCGATGGTGGCGTTGCGCTGTTCTCTCGGCAGGCCGGGATTGTCGCGTAGGTGCTTGTCATGGACGTAGAAGTTGATGGTATCCAAACGGAAGCCGTCCACACCGCGCTCCAACCAAAAACGCGTTACATCCAACAAGGCATCCTGAACCTCCGGGCAGTGGAAATTCAGGTCTGGCTGAGAGGTCAGGAAGTTGTGCAGATAGTACTGCTCACGCCGTCCATCCCATTGCCAGGCCGGGCCGCCAAAGATCGACAGCCAATTATTGGGCGGGTTGCCGTCGGGTTTGGGATCGGCCCAGACATACCAATCGGCCTTTGAATTGTCGCGGCTCACCCGACTTTCTGCAAACCATGGATGCTGGTCGGAACTATGGGACAAAACCAGATCAATCATGACCTTCAGACCCAGGCGATGCGCCTCGGCCACCATCGCGTCGAAATCTTCCAGCGTGCCGAACATCGGGTCGACATCGCGGTAATCGCTGACGTCATAGCCAAAGTCTTTCATGGGCGAGGTGAAGAAGGGCGAAATCCAGATCGCATCCGCCCCAAGGCCAGCGATGTGCGGCAGGCGGCGGGTGATGCCGGGCAGATCGCCGATCCCGTCGCCATTGCTATCCTGATAGCTGCGCGGATAGATCTGATAGATCACCGCGCCGCGCCACCAATCGGGGTTTTCCGTACGAGAGAGTAGGGTCATGTCATGGACCTTCTTATTTCACTGATCCGGCCAGCAGGCCGCGGACAAGGTAGCGTTGCATCGCGAAGAACACGCAAAGCGGCACGATGATCGAGATAAAGGCCGCCGTCGCCAGAATTTCCCAATTGCCGCCGCGGGTGCCCAGTAACTCGACGATCTGGTTGGTCATCACCGTTGTCTGACCCGACGCATCGATTAGGAACACGCGCGCCACCAGCAGGTCATTCCACGTCCACAGGAATTGCAGGATCGCGAAAGAGGCCAGTGCCGGGAAACTCAGTGGCAGAATGATTTTGGTGAAGATCTGAAACTCTGTCGCGCCGTCTACACGGGCGTTTTCGATAATGTCGCGGGGCAGGCCGACCATGTAATTGCGCAGTAGGTAAATTGCCAATGGCAGACCAAAGCCCGTATGCGCCAGCCAGACCCCCAGATAGCCTTTGCCAATCCCAATCCCCAGATGCAGTTTGAGCAGCGGGATCAGAGCCAGTTGAAGCGGCACAACAAGCAGCCCTACGACAAAGGCCACCAGCAGCGCGCGCCCCGGAAACTCCATCCATGCCAGAGCATAGGCGGCAAAGGCCGCGACAAGGATCGGGATGATTGTCGCCGGGA
Source organism: Paracoccaceae bacterium (assembly GCA_013214715.1). Lineage (GTDB taxonomy): Bacteria > Pseudomonadota > Alphaproteobacteria > Rhodobacterales > Rhodobacteraceae > JABSSB01. Next base: position 6,540 of record JABSSB010000171.1, read on the forward strand.
TCGTCACCGTGAGCGTGTTGAAAAACGCCCGCGCCATGCCTTCGGAGTTATTTTCGTCAAAAAGCATAAGATTATAGTTTTCAAAGGTGAATTCCGGCGGGCTTTCCGTCGTGGTGAAGACACGCGGCAAGCGGCTGCCTTCCTGGCTCTCCAAGGCTGTGAAGCGGAAAGATCCATCTGCCTCAAGCGTCACGGTGCGATCGCGGGTCAACTCGGACGTGTCCCCGGGACCAAAGGCGTCAATTGCGCGCGAGGATGTGCCCCATGATAGAATACTTGGGCCCGGCTCTTCGAAGATGTTGCCTTCGATGACAAATAGATCGCCCTGCTGGACCTCGTCGCCGGATAGGCGGATGGCGGGGTTCTGCAATTCCTGCGTCGATAAGGAGGACCACCAACCCGAGCTTGCAATCTGATCGCCTGTGCGGAACGACGACACAAACAGCCCGACCGTTGGAAACAGCCATAGGAACACAAGAAAAAGAACAGACAGGTGCACTGCCCAGGTAAGGCCCGACTTCTGCCCGGCGATGCCGCCGCCGGACGGGGCTGATTGGAAGATACCACGGATCACCTGGCGCGCGGCCTTAGGGAAAGCACCGTCGTCACGGTTGGCATTGCTGTCTGCCATCACTTGGTCTCCTTGCGCACGTTGTAGACGTTCCAGACAAGGATCGGCGTGACCATCAGCATGATGATGATCGCACTGGCCGAGCCGACGCCCCAGTCATTGGCGCGGAACAGCTTGTCGAACATGTAATTGGCCAGAACCTGCGTTTCCCATTGGCCGTTGGTCATCGCAAAGACGATGTCAAAAACCTTCAGCGTCGCAATGGTGATTGTGGTCCAGACTACGACAATCGTGGTCATGATCTGCGGCACTTTGATCTTGAAGAAAATCTGAAACGGCCCGGCCCCGTCGATGATGGCGGCCTCAACTGTGTCTTCGGGAATGCCGCGCAGGGCTGCGGACAGGATCACCATGGCAAAGCCGGTCTGAATCCAGATCAGGACGACCATCAGGAAGAAGTTATTCCAGAACGGGACCGTCAACCATGTGACCGGCTCCGTTCCTCCAAACCAGATATAAATCGCGTTCAGAACGCCGATCTGATCGGTGCCTGCAGGCCGCGCGTCATAGACCAGCTTCCAGATCACCGAAGCGCCGACGAAGGAAATCGCCATCGGCATAAAGATCAGCGATTTCGCGATGGATCCCCAGCGGATGCGGTCGGTTAGTTGCGCCACGATCAGGCCAAACGCGGTCGAGGTTGCAGGCACCACGATCAGCCACAGCACGTTGTTGCGCATCGCTTCCCAGAATTTTGGGTCGGCGAACATTTGCTGGTAATTGGCCAAACCGACAAAGGCATTGCCCTGATCCCGGTCAAGCAGCGACAGGCGCAGGGTTTCCACGACCGGATAGGCCAGATACAGAGTCAGCGCGAACAGCGCAGGAAACAGGAACAACCAAGGGCGCACCACATTGGCGCGGTTGATATTGCGTCCGGCATTCGGCCCTTTGGCCGGAAAGATGAACCGGTCGAGCACAATGTTCGAGAAGTAGAAATAGGCCAGACAGGTGCCCACGCCGACCACGATGGTCGCAAGTCCCAATATCGCCGGATGCATTCTCGGGTCTCCTCCGCCGGTAACCGCGTGTTTTGTTGTCTTGGAAATACATGGGCTGCGACCTTGGCCCGGATGTCCCTCCCGGCACGCAGGCCGGGAAGGACGTTGGTACCCAGTGAGTGGGGTCTTACTTCAGAGCGTCCCAGGACGCCTGGATTTCACGGGCCACGGTGCCCGCGTCTTTGCCACCGGCAAAATCAACCATGCCGGTCCAGAAGGTGCCTGCACCAACGCCACCGGGCATCAGGTCCGACCCGTCAAACCGGAAGGTGGTCGCGCCGAGCAAAACTTCGCCCAGACCGCGCATCGTGTCGTCCAGGTAGGCATCAAGGTTCACACCATTATGCGGGGTCAGGAAGCCGGTCTGCGCCATCATCACCTCATGCGCCAGCGGCAGCTTGAAGAACTCCATGATCGCATCTGTGCCTTCGGTCTGATCGGTCACAGCCATCAGCGTGCCACCACCCAGAACCGGGTTGCCCAGATCCTTGTCGGCATAGGACGGGAAGTAGAAGAAATCGGCATCCACGCCGAATTCGACATCTTCCGGGAAGAAGGCCGGCACAAAGGACGCCTGACGGTGCATGTAGCACTGCGGAGGCGCCGAGAAGAGGCCCTTTGGGCTGTCGCGGAAATCGGTCGACGCCACAGCCCCAGCACCGCCAGAGACTTTGGCATCATCACCGATGAACCAGCCGAACTCTTCAATGGCTGCAATCACGCGCGGATCGTCAAAGGCCATCTCATTGGTGGTCCAGGCGTCATAGACTTCGGGCGGCTGCGTGCGCAACATCATGTCTTCGACCCAGTCTGTCGCGGGCCAGCCGGTTGCGGCCCCTGATCCCAGGCCGATGCACCAGGGTGTTTCGCCTTCAGCAACGATCTGCTCAGTCAGGGCCTTCAGCTCTTCCATGCTTTCGGGGATTTCATAACCCGCGTCTTCGAAGTTTTCCGGGCTATACCAGACCAGCGACTTCACATTCACATTGTAGAAGAAGCCATACATCTGGTCGGCGCCGTTCTCATCCGCATAGGTGCCCAGATCGACCCAGGACTGGCCAGCGGCATAGTTGTCACGCACCCAAGCGTCCATGCCACCGTTCAGCGGGGCAAGCTGACCCTTGGCCGCCATCACGGCTGCCAGACCAGGCTGCGGGAACACCGCGATATTCGGGGGAGAGCCTGCTTCGGTATCAATCACGATCTGCTGTTCGAAGCTGTCTGACCCGGCGTAGGTCACCTCAGCGCCCGTCGCATCCATGAAATAGGCCAGAACGTTACGGAAGTAATCATCCTCGGGGCTCAACCACGGCCCGGAAATTGTGATGGTCTGGCCGGAGAGATCAGGCGCGCCTTCGGCCCAGGCGTTGTAACTGTCCCAGCTGAACCGCGCATCATCGGTGCCGAACACCAGATGGCCATCGGCGTGCGCGCTCATGGCAAACAATGCTGACGCAGCAACGCCAGCAAACAAGGTCTTTTTCATGTCATCCTCCCAATGGCGCTTTGCGCCGGACGGTCTCGCGCATTGCGGGCATTTCCCAAAGCGCTTTGAGTGGCCGCACCCTGTGGTAATTACTCCGTACTGTCAAGCCTCACCTTGGGCGCTAACAGACAAATCCAGTGTCTATTTATGCTGCGCTGCAGCAATTTCGGGTGATTGACCTCATACGAATTTGCCCCATAAGTTAGCGCCAACTTTAAAGCGCTTTGAAGAGCGCAGAGCTGGAAAAACCCGTGAACCTGAAAGAGCTGTCATCCCTGCTGGGCCTGTCCCAAACCACGGTGAGCCGCGCCCTGAACGGCTATCCTGAGGTTGGCGCGCGCACGCGTGAGAGGGTTCTGAAAGCGGCACAGGATCACGGCTATCACCCTGATAGCCGCGCCAAAAGTCTGGCCACGGGGCGGGCGATGGCAATCGGGCATGTGATTCCCCTGTCCTCGGGACATGAGATGGTGAACCCGGTCTTTTCCGATTTCATCGCGGGTGCGGGGGAAGTCTATTCGCGCAACGGCTATGACATGCTGCTATCGGTGGTCGAGGATGCGGGCGAAGAAGACGCCTATCGCAACATGCACAGCCGTCGGGCGGTGGATGGGATCATCCTGCATGGCCCCAAG
>JABSSB010000172.1 GCA_013214715.1 Paracoccaceae bacterium
GGCCTGCCGCCCGGCGCGCTGCAAAGCGTCCATTTCGCCATGGGTGATCGGGTTGCCAGCCTGCACGCGGCGATTGCGCCCTTCGCCGGGGATCTCATCGTCCCGCGCAAGAACTGATCCGATGGGACAGCCACCTTCGTCAAAGCCGGTTCTGGCTTGATCATAGCTGCGGCGTAGAAGGGTTGCGTCAGTCTGCGTCAGTGTCATGCAAGCCCTCCCGTGCTGCTACGCCATGTCAGAACAGCCGAGCGAGTTTTGCAAGCCCTGCGTCAGGTACCTGCCTTCAACGCTGCATTTTCCGCTGCAAGCGCATCAATCCTTGCCTGCAGGCGGTCCATTTCGGGCCCGGCTGTCGCGGCGATCTGATCAGTGTCGAGCCGGGGCGTGATGAATTGCGGGCAGGTCCAGTCAAAAGCGGCGATGCGGATCGTCACAAGCCGTTCGACCCAGCCCTGCCCGTCCACAGTCAGTTGCGCGGCGAGATCGGGATTGTCCGCTGCCTCAGCGAACCGGGCATGGCCCAGAAGTTTCAGACGGGCCTTGCGCGGGTAGTCCATCAAAAAAAGCGACACGCGGTCCTCCGCAGAGGTATTGCCGAGCAAGACATATTGCCGGTTCACCCGGTAATCAGCAAAGCCAATGGTTTTGGGGTCCAGCACTTTCATAAACCCGCGCGGGCCGCCGCGATGCTGGAAAGAGGGCCAGCCGGTTTCCGAGACGAAGCCAAGGTAGAAACTGTCGCGACTCTGGATAAATAGGTTTTCCCCCGGGCCCAGCCCTTCGGGCGCAGGGCGGTCGGTCATGCGGGCACAAGTCTCGCGTGAGCCGCGCTCGGCCTGTTTTTCGGCGACGGTGTCGGTGAACATGATCTCGCGAAAATGCTGCATCTCTCAGCCCTTTCTCAGCCAGACCGGCGGCCAAGATCGGGCCTGCGCCGCGCGGTGCCAAAACGCGCTCGCGCAGCTGTGTTCGACGGCCGCGTCCTTGGCGTAGGGCGGGGTTTACCCCGCTGCTCGCCGGGAAAAGGCGGGGTGAACCCCGCCCTAGGCGCCCCATCAGTGGCCGCTCAGCACCAGCGTCTGGATCGGCAACAACAAGGTCTGGATGCGCAGGATCAGCGCATGCACCAGCCCGGTCGCATCCACCGCGTGCAGCGCCGTGGCGCGCAAGCCCGTCACCTCACCCGATGCGATACGTTCGTGATTGTTGGTATAGGCATTGGCAATGCACTTCGTGCCCGGCAAAATCCGATCGATCTTGGGATCGTTTTTATAAAGCGGCTCCATCCGCACGGTGAGCGTGCCAGGATAGCCGCGGGTTTCGATCTCGACCAGTTGATCGGTCGGACGCAACTGACCGGCTGCGATCACGTTCTGAACATCCGTGATCACCATCGGAAAAACCGTCAGCGGCAGGGTCACACAGGCTAGTTCGGTGATCACGCCGGGTTTTACCACCTGCGCCGAGATCTGGTTGAACCCGGCCTGAATAGCGTCATTCCAATGTCCATCCTTAGGGATCAGGATCCCCGCAGGACGCAAGAGCGGGTTCACGATATCGCCCTTTTGCAGCGCAAATTGGGTGATCTGCCCGTCAACGCCCGCGCGAATGATCGTCTTGTCAAGCTCGACCTCGGCCTGCGCCAACGCCGCCTTGGCGGCCTCCATCTGGGCGGGCAACAATGTATTGAGGTTCTCTTCGGCCTTCACAACCTGCGCTTCAGAGGCTTTGACAGCCGCCCCAAGGCTGCCCACCCGCGCGCGGCGTTGATCCAGGTCCTGCTGGTTCACAGCAGCCGATCCGCGGTCAATCAGAGTTTGGACACGGGCCAGTTCGACCTCCGCCAATTCCAAAGAGGCTTCGTTGTTTTCCACCTGGAACTGCGCCGTTGCCAACTCGGCCTCGGCCAGCGCCATGCCAGCCTGCACTTCGGCCAAGGCGGTCCGCGCTGTCACAACAGCCGCCCGCTGGCGTGAATCATCCATCGTAAACAGAACGTCGCCTTCGGAGACATCTTGGAAATTACGCACCATCACCTCATTCACGCGGCCGGGTTCTTCCGGCAGAATGGTCACCGTGCGATAAATCTTGACAACATTGGTCGTGGCCGGGTGGAAATAGAAGATCATCGTGATCAGCAGCAGCGTCAGGATCACGCAGGCCGAAATGCCCCAGCGCAGCACATACCAGACGGAAAAGAACGTGATCTCATGCCCGAACCGTTTGCCCTGCACATAGCGGCGGAACAGGTAGTCGGGCAGGATCGTGACCAGCGAACAGAGCAGAAACTCAATCATGCCTCAGCCTCCCCATCCGTGCGCGCGGAGGCCGCGCTGGCAGTGGCCGGGCTGGTCGTCTCTGGTATACGTCGCGAGATGCGCGCCAGAGATCGCGCCATCGATTTCACCGGAGAGACAAGATCGGGGATCTGCACCACCGCCAGCAACAAAGCGGCCACCCAGAAAAGGTTGTTATGCGTAAACAGCGCCAGGATCGCCAGGATCGATACCAGTTGGAACTGCGCCCTGTTGGTTTCCGAAGCCATATGTTCCGGCAGCGCATGCAGGGTCAGATAGCCGATCCCCAAAAGCAGGATCACCACCAGAAGAAACACACCGGTCCAGAACATCATCGGGTCCGATCCATCAACGCCCGGCACATAGACCGGGATGTGATGTGGCGCCAATTCATGGACGCCTTCCGCTGGTGTGGCCATGACCCAAACTCCTTACGTTTACTTCACGCCGGCGCGCGCAACCATTGCCCGTCCGGTTGCTGACAAAATGCCGTGCGGATCTCTTGCCGGTCAGTGTTGCCGGACAAAGTGACGAAATGCTGAAGATACAAACAGCTGCCCCGCTGCGCGACCAGTTTGGACGCGCCTTTGGTGCCGGTCTGGGGATTGGTCCAGCTTTCGGTGCGGCCGACCTGCCCGCGATCCACGAGGCTGGTTTCGGTCGCCATCAGAATGTCGAAATCTGCAGGGCTGAGCCCGGTGTTGTTCAGGATACGCGACAATGGCTTGGCCGAGAGCGGCGCCGCACAGAGCACCAGGATCACCACAGTTTTCAAAATCCGCGCAAACATCTACAAACCCACAGTTTTTTCGTAACAGGCCGGTTCTAACCTGCGTTCAAAGCCTAGCGTCCGCGCCACGATCCGCCAAGCCCCCAAGCGCAATCTTCAAATATCCACGAAGAGATCTTTATCGCACTTGCCACTAGGCCCCGGCGGGCAATCCCGGCACTTTTGCACCATCGCCCCAATCAGGACACACCCATGTCAGAGCCCTATGCCTTCGCCCCCGGCGGCCATCCTGGCCAGCGCGAGTTGATGACCGGCCGCGCCATTTTTACCGAGGCCTATGCCGTCATCCCCAAAGGCGTGATGCGCGACATTGTCACATCCGCCCTGCCCTTCTGGGACGATACGCGCCTGTGGGTTCTGGCCCGCCCGCTCAGCGGGTTTGCCGAAACCTTTTCGCATTACCTGATGGAGGTGCAGCCCGGCGGCGGCAGCACCCGGCCCGAACCAGATCCCAGCGCGCAGGCGGTGATCTTTGTCACCCATGGCATGGTCGAACTCCGCTTTGATGACGCGATGCACCTGCTGGAGCCGGGCGGCTACGCCTATCTGCCCGCGGGTCTTGACTGGACCCTTCACGCCTCCGGCGGCGCTCCAGCGAAATTCCATTGGATTCGCAAAGCTTATGAGGCGGTCGATGGGCTGCCTGCCCCCGATCCCCTGATCACCAGCGACCGCAACGTCGCCCCAATCGAAATGCCCGACACAGAGGGCCGCTGGGCCACGACCCGCTTTGTCGATCCCACCGATCTGCGCCATGACATGCATGTCAATATCGTCACGTTCGGCCCCGGCGGCGTGATCCCCTTTGAAGAAACCCATGTGATGGAGCACGGGCTTTACGTGCTTGAAGGCAAGGCGGTCTATAAGCTCAATCAGGATTGGGTGGAGGTCGAGGCCGGGGATTACATGTGGTTGCGCGCCTTTTGCCCTCAGGCCTGCTATGCGGGCGGGGACGGACCGTTTCGCTATCTGCTCTACAAGGATGTGAACCGGCATATGGCGCTGCGCTGAAAGCTTTGCCTTTCCTCCGCCGCGCAGGTAGCGTGAGCGCAGACAAGGCGGAGGCGGACAATGCGCGTTACGATTTTGGCATGTGTGATGATGGCGGCCAGCGCGGCACAGGCGGCCGGCCCGACAGAGCCGGTGCAAGTCACCCTGTGGGAACGCGTCTGGACCGTGGCCCCGATCAAAGAGCGCCCGGGCAGCTATAGCGCGATCCGCGATGCCGGGGATAACAACCCGTTCGGCAGACCAGCGATCCGCAAATCCGTGCAGGCCAAGCGCGCGTTCGAAACGGCGACGGGGTGCAAGGTGACGTGGTCGACCATGACCAAGGATATCCGCGACACATTCTATGCGCCGGTAACCTGCCCCTGATCTGACACCGACCCCGACCCGCCGCCCCGGCATTGTCGGGGCTCCAATCCGAAAGGCTGGGGCGATGCGGATATTCATCAATGGATTTGGACGGATCGGGCGCACGATCCTGCGGCAGGTTCTGACCGACCCGGCCCATTCAGGTGTCGAGATCATCGGACTCAACGACATCGCCGCGCCCGAGATGTGTGCCTATCTCTTCCAATATGACAGCACCTTCGGACCGTTTCCCGGCCCGGTCAGCCATGGCGAAAACTGGCTGGAGGTGGCGGGCCGCCGCCTGCCTTTGCACCGCGCCGACGATCTGCGGGCGCTGGACCTGTCCGGCGTGGATGTGGTGCTGGAATGCACCGGGATTGCCCGCACATCCGACGTCGCCCGGCGCGGGCTTGAGGCCGGGGCGGGGCGCGTTCTGATCTCAGGCCCTTCGCCTGCGGCAGAGACGACCATCGTTCTGGGCGGCAATGACGATCAGATGGGCGATGAGTCCATCCTGTCCAATGCCTCCTGCACGACCAATGCGATTGTGCCGCTGGTGGCGCTGCTTGATCAGCTTTGGGGCGTGGCACAGGGGCATGTGACGACGATCCATTGCTATACCAACAGCCAACCGCTGGTGGACGCGCCGCGCGGCAGCCTGTCACGCTCGCGCGCGGCGGCGCAAAGCATGGTGCCAACCAGTTCCAGCGCGCTGGATTTGATCGACGTGATCCTGCCGCATCTGGCAGGCCGGATCAGTGGCGCTGCTGTGCGAGTGCCCACGGTCAGCGTCTCGGCGATTGATCTGGTGGTGCAGACCGCCACGCCCTTGGGGGCCGAAGCAATGCTGCAACTTGAAGCCGCGGTCGACGGCCATCCGCTGATCGGCGCGACCGATATGCCGCTGGTATCCTCCGACCTGCGCGGGCGGCCAGAATCACTGGTGTTGGCCAGCCCCGAAACCCGTCTGATCGGCGCGCATCAGGTCCGGCTTTTTGGCTGGTATGACAATGAATGGGGCTTTTCGGCGCGGATGCTGGAGATGGCAGCGCGCATGGTGTGAGCGGATGCGCGCTCGGCCCCGGTCGGTCACAAAGAGGCCAGCTGCGCCGCGTTGTCGGGATCATGCGTGGGCAACATCAGCGTTTGAAACGCGCCAGACTGTTGCGCCACTATCGCTGCGCCGGCTTTGGCCTCTTAAACACTTTGGACGATCCCGCCAGTTTCACCCGTGTCAATCTGGCCAAGCGTGAATGCAGTATCCCCGACAAGGCAGAGGCTCACCCCGCCGACCTGCACCAGCACCGATTGATGCCATGTCGCAGGGCCCGGTGTCGGAACGGCTGTGATCGCCCCGTCCGCAGTCACCGGCACGCTGCGGGGAAAGACGCCCGTCACGGTGTCGCGCAATTGGACAGGTCGGATCGCCAATGCTGCCGGAATACGGCACGTCAAAGCCCCGGTATACCCGCCCATCGCGGCCTGAGACACAAGAAACCGGGCGCGCGGGAAATACCCCATACCGCCCATGTGATCGGAATGCAGATGCGTCATGATCACCGTCGACACGCGATCCGGCTCCAGACCCGCAAGCCACATCTGCGGACCCAATTCATCCTGCGCCGCAAGATCAAAGCGAAGGTTGCGGCTATAAAACAGGCCTGTCCCCGGATCACAGGCGGCACAGTCCCGGTCCAGCATCCGCGCGGTTTCGCCGATATCCACCACAAACAGACCTTCGGGATGGTCGATGACAAAGGCGGCAATCGGCAACCACTCTGCCCATGACCGGCTGGCCATGATTGCCAGAAACCGCAACGCGGCTGGTCCCGAAAACGCCTTATGCACTGCTTTTACGGCCACCCACCCCGTCTGAAACATATACAGCGTCAGACGCGCGCCAAGCCGTGCTGTCACCGGGCCGGGCATCGAGGCTGCTTGTGTCTGCGCGGCCGCGACATGCGGGATGCCCGCGAAGCCCCCGCCCGAAGCAGCAGCAGCGACGCCCGACACTGCGGAGCGACGTGTCATCTGCGCGCTCATGGTCATTGCTCAGACAGGGTTTTCGACTGCCGCATCGTCTGAGGCAGCACCAGGCCGAAACCGGGGCCGAACATACGGGCAAAGGCCCCGCCGGCCAGCCCGGAAAACGTCACGCAATATGTGAATTCGGAAAGCTGAAATCACTGTTGGTTCCAGGGGCCAATTCGGCAGATGCGTCTAGCATTGGGATGTCCTCAGAGGATGCACAGGCCGCCAGACCAGTCGAAGCCAGCGCAGCGGTCAAAAAAACGACGGTTCATCATCACTCCCCAAATATGACTGAACCTCATTCATTTTCGGGTGACCGTCAGGCTGGTTTCATGGACGATCAGGACTTAAGCCCGGGACAACGGCAGAAATCATCCGCGATCCTTGCCGCGACACGGACCCATTTTGCGACGCGCGGATTTGAGCCCACGAAACTCTCCGAAGTCGCGCGCGATGCCGGCGTGGCCGTCGGGACGATCTATCTGCGATATTCCAGCAAGGCCGAGCTTCTGGCCGAGCTTCTAGCCGAGCTTCTGGCCGGGGTCGAAGCCGCCTTCTACGACGCGGTCGGCACGGGCGACATTGGGGCCACGCCCTTCCCGGAGCGTTTCGCATTGATCGCCAGCGCGGTTCTTGAAACCGCGCGCGCCCAGCCCGACCTGCCCGCGCTCATGGCGCTCTCTGCCTTTGCGGCCCCAGCCACCGCCACGCCGAAACTGGCCATGATCGGCGTGATGGAGCAACAGCTGCGCGAAGGGATCAAAACCGGAGCGCTGCGGCCGGATGTGGACGCCAAGCTTGTGGCGCATATGGCGCATGGCATGGTCGAAAGCGCGATGAGAGAGATCATGGCAAACCCCACGCGCGCACCGCAGGAGATTGTTCAGCATAGCGCCGACGCCTATGCTCGTTGGCTCTTGGCCTCTTGATCAACGCGAGACGAAATCGCCCGAAGGATGGGGCGGAGCGTGCCGGATTGCCCATCCGCTGAGGACTGATGATGACCCAAAAAGAGGGCCCGAAAGGCCAGCCGTTCACTTAAAGTGTGCCTCCAGGTCGATCGTGGGGCCACCGTCTCGGCTGAATACCAGACTAGACACAAAATATGCTAATTGTGACTAGAAACTTTTCGAGTTAATTGCTTTAATGGCTCAGAAAACACTTTAGAAACTGGCCTCGGAACGTCCTGTCACAAAATGGTTCACAGGGCGGGGACCGGATGCTCACCGCGCAGTGTACCAACGGCAGCTATGCGCAAACGCAGGACGTTGGAGGCAAGCCGAAATTAACCTCATAGGTGTTTTTGTCTATGTCGCTCACTACCGCGCGTTCCTTTGCTTGTTAAACAACTAACAGCCCCACCAATCGTAACTTGCTGTATTGATCCCGCATTCCCCAAGTAAATTTCTGATTTCGCTGTCCTGAACTCGACATTACCCATATAAATCATAGTGTTGATGGCTGCGAGGGGCGTGCTTCATGGATCACCCAGAGGGTGCGGGATTGCAGCGGGCAGATCGGGTGGATTTTGACCCTCGCGTGCGACTGGAATTTCGCGGCACTCAGCTCAGTTCCGACGGCGGCCTTCTGGTGATGCGCGAGTTGGATGACGCGCTTGGGCTGTCCGATCTGGCGTCTGCTGCGCTGTGCGACAACCGCAGGGGCAAGAACACCGTCCACCGGCTCGACGGGCTGTTTCGGCAGTCGGTGTTCGGGCGGCTGGCGGGCTACGAGGACGTCAACGACGCCGACCGTCTCGCCGTCGATCCGGTCATGCGCCAGGTCGTGGGTGGGCGCGCCGTCGATGCGCAGGCTGCCTCGGCATCGCAGATGGGGCGGTTCGAGACCGAGACGCTGGCCTTGCCCGAGAACCGGACCGCGCTGGCCGATCTGAACGGTCAATGGATCGACCGGTTCCATGACCGCAGCGGGCTCAAGTATATCGTGCTGGACATGGACAGCTCGGTCAGCCCCACCCACGGCGATCAGGAAGGGTCAGCATGGAACGGGCATTTCGACTGCACCTGCTATCACCCGAACTTCCTGTTCAACCAGTTCGGCATGCTGGAACGCTGCGCCCTGCGCAATGGCAACGTCCACAGTGCCGATGGCTGGAGGGACGTCCTCGACCCCGTCATTGCCAGATATGCTGAGCGCGAGCTTGGGGGGCGGTTCTTCCGGGCCGACGCCGCCTACGCGATCCCTTCGATCTATGCGCGGCTGGAAGAGGCGGGCTACTTCTACGCCATCCGGCTGCCCGCCAACACTGTCCTGCGCGAGAAGATCGTGCATCGGCTGACGCGGCCAGTGGGGCGGCCTTCGCTGACCAAGGTGAAGCGGTTCTATGAGGACTTCCAGTATCAGGCTCAGAGTTGGGACAAGCCACGCCGCGTGATCGCGAAGATCGAATGGCATCCGGGCGAGTTGTTTCCCCGCGTGGGCTTCATCGTTACCAACCTACCAATGGAGCCCGACTGGGTCGTGCGGTTTTACAACCAGCGCGGCACGGCAGAGCAGCACATCAAAGAAGGAAAGTATGCCTTCCGATGGACACGGCTTTCGTGCAAGCGGTTCCGCGACAACGAGGTCCGGCTGCAACTGCATGCGCTGGCCTACAATCTGGCGACCTTCCTGCGCTGCATCGAGTTGCCCGAGGCGATGGCCGACTGGTCACTTACCAGCCTCCAGATGAAACTGATCAAAATCGGTGCTCGCGTTGTCCGCCACGCCCGTGCCATCACCTTCCAGCTGGCCGAGGTGGCCGTCACCGGCCCGATGGTGCGCGCCATCCTCGCCGCCATCGGCCGCCTTCGAGCGCCTCCGTCATGTGCGTGACAACCATCCCGACCCAAACTGAACGAAAGCCGCAGGACAGGTCTGTCCGCAGCGCTGAAAAACGGCGCCACCTGGCCAGGAAGAGGCGGGTTCGCGGCCCAATCCGCGAAGCTCAAGGCGTTTGCGCGACCACAGACACCGCTCAGGGCGAAAAACACTTGTTCAACTGGCAAAATCAGGCGATCTTGACGTCAGACGGCACGCTACTTGGAGAATGTC
>JABSSB010000173.1 GCA_013214715.1 Paracoccaceae bacterium
CCCGGCCCCGCGCAGCTTCTTGATCCGATTCCACACCGGCGTCTTGGATGAGCCCACCGCACGCGCAATATCCTCCAAAGACCGATCCGCATCCCGCTGCAACTCCGCCATGATCTTCCGATCCAGCGCATCCACACGGACATCTTTCCCGTTTTCCCGCTCCACCCGAAACCTCCGTTCCCATTCTCGATCAACTTGGACCGTTCGTCCTTATTCACCGCAGCCACTGGCGCTTTTGCGGGATAATTTCCTAAATTACCCTCCAAGGCAAGCAAGAAGGGCCAGCTCAGGATGCAACATTTTCCCATCTTCCTCGACCTCGCAGGGCGCCGCGTGGTGCTGTCGGGCGGTGGCGATGCGGCCCTGGCCAAGCTGCGCCTGCTGCTCAAGACTGAAGCCCGGCTGACCGTCTTCACCGAAGCCCCCGCACCCGAGATTTCGGACTGGGCCAATGACAATCGCCTCACCCTGATCCGCCGCCGCTTTGATCACGGCGATGCGCTCTGCGCGGCGCTTTTCTATGCCGCCGACGAGGACGCCACTGAGGACGCCCGCACTGCCGCACTGGCCCGCGCGGATGGCGCGCTGGTCAATATCGTCGACAATCTTGGCGACAGCCAGTTCATCACCCCGGCCATGGTCGACCGCGATCCGGTCACCATCGCCATCGGCACCGAAGGCGCAGCCCCGGTGCTGGCCCGCGCGATCAAGGCCGATCTGGAAGAGCGTCTGCCCGCCACACTTGGGCCTCTGGCCCGCATCGGCAAGAGCTTCCGCAAAATGGCCGAAGCCCTGCCCTTTGGCCGGGCGCGCCGCGATTTCTGGCGCGACTACTATTTCAACACAGGACCCAAAGCCGTCGCGGATGGCCTCGACACCGTACCGCAGGCGCTTGATCACCTGCTGGAGCACCACCTGACAAAAACCGCCCGCCCCGGCCATGTCGCCTTTGTCGGCGCAGGTCCCGGCGACCCGGAGCTGCTGACCCTCAAAGCCCGCCGCGCCTTGGATGAAGCCGATGTGGTGCTTTATGATCGTCTGATCACCCCTGGCATCCTTGAACTTGCCCGGCGCGAGGCGCTGATGATCGATGTGGGCAAAACCGCCTTTGGCCCGTCCACACCGCAGGACGAGATCAACGCGCTGATCGTCGAGCACGCCCAAAATGGCGCGCAGGTCGTGCGGTTGAAATCAGGCGACGCCACCATCTTTGGCCGCCTCGATGAAGAGATCGACGCCTGTGACGATGCCGGGGTAACCTGGCATATCGTGCCCGGCATCACGGCGGCCTCGGCCTCCGTCGCCAGCATTGGACAAAGCCTCACGCGCCGGGGCCGCAACGCCTCGGTCCGCTTCCTAACCGGCCATGATATGAAAGGCTTTGCCGATCACGACTGGTCCCAGCTGGCCCGCGCCGGAGAGGTCGCCGCGATCTATATGGGCAAGGCCTCCGCCCGCTTTATCCAGGGCCGCCTGATCATGCATGGCGCCGACCGGGCTACGCCGATCACCCTGATCGAAAATGCCTCCCGTCCAGATCAGCGCATCGTCGAAACCACGCTGGACTCGCTGCCAAATGATCTCTCTGACGCGGGCCTTGACGGCCCCGTCCTCACCCTCTTTGGCCTCGCGCCCCGCGACGCGGCGCTGGCCCTGCCTGACCACATCAAGGAGCTTGCCTGATGCCCCGCGCCTTCACCCCCAAAGTTGTCACCGCGTCCGACCTTCTCGAAGGCGATGTGATCTATCTCACCGAAAGCGATGACTGGACGCGCGAGCTGTCACAGGCCGAACTGATCACCGATGAGGCCCACGCCCAGCTGCGCCTTCTGCTGGCCGAGCAGCAACCCGATATTGTGGTTGGCCCCTATCTGGCGGACATGGCCAACGGCCCCGATGGTCCAGAACCTGTCCATTTCCGCGAAGCCTTCCGCCGCAAAGGTCCATCCAATTACGCGCATGGCAAACAGGAGCTGGCGAGCAATGTATAACTATACCGAGTTTGACACCGCCTTCCTTGCTGAACGCAACGCCCAGTTCCGCGCCCAGGTCGAGCGTCGCATCGCCGGTCACCTGACCGAGGATGAATTCAAACCGCTGCGCCTGATGAACGGCGTCTATCTGCAGCTCCATGCCTATATGCTCAGGGTCGCGATCCCCTATGGCACGCTGAACGGCGCGCAGATGCGCCAGCTCGCCCTACTGGCGGAGACATGGGACAAGGGCTATGGCCATTTCACCACCCGCCAGAACATCCAGTATAACTGGCCCAAACTGCGCGACATCCCCGACATGCTCGACGCGCTGGGAGAGGTCGGCCTGCACGCCATCCAGACCTCGGGCAATACGATCCGCAACGTGACCGCCGACCATTTCGCCGGGGCCGCACAGGATGAATTGGCCGATCCCCGCCCTGTCGCGGAACTGATCCGCCAATGGTCCACCGACCACCCGGAATTCCAGTTCCTGGGCCGCAAATTCAAGATCGCCATCACCGGAGCAGAGCAGGACCGCGCCGTCACCCGCGCCCATGATATCGGGCTGCGCATGGTGGAGCGCGACGGAGAGATCGGGTTCGAAGTGCTTGTTGGCGGTGGCCTGGGCCGAACGCCGCTGATCGGCAAGGCGATCCGCGACTTCCTGCCCAAAGCTGATCTGCTGCCCTATCTCGAAGCGGTGCTGTCGGTCTACAACCTGCTGGGCCGTCGCGACAACAAATACAAGGCGCGCATCAAGATCATGGTGCATGAGCATGGCATCGACGACATCCGCGACCGTGTCGAAGAGCGCTTTGCCGCGATCCGCCCCAGCTTCTCAGGCATCGACCAACAGCTGCTGGCCCAGATCGAACCGCAATTTGCTGCCCCCGATTTCCTAGCCACCGATCTGGCGGCTTATGACGCGACCTATAAACGCGACCCGCTGTTCCGCGCCTGGGCCGATACCAACCTGACGGCCCATCGCCGCGACGACCATGCAATCGTGACCATCTCGCTCAAAGCGCATGGCGAAACGCCCGGCGATGCCTCGGCCGCGCAAATGCGCATCATGGCCGATCTGGCCGAACGCTACGCCTATAACGAGCTGCGCATCAGCCATGAGCAGAACGTGATCCTGCCCCATGTGCCGCGCGGCTATTTGCCTGAAATCCACGCCCAGCTGCGCAAAGCGGGGCTGGCCACGGCCAATGTCGGGCTGATCTCTGATATCATCGCCTGCCCCGGCATGGATTACTGCGCGCTGGCCACGGCACGGTCGATCCCGATCGCGCAAGAGATCGCCACCCGCTTTGATGACCTCAAGCTGGAACACGAAATCGGCGAGCTGAAGATCAAGATCTCCGGCTGCATCAATGCCTGCGGGCACCACCATGTCGGCCATATCGG
This sequence comes from Paracoccaceae bacterium, assembly GCA_013214715.1. Lineage (GTDB taxonomy): Bacteria > Pseudomonadota > Alphaproteobacteria > Rhodobacterales > Rhodobacteraceae > JABSSB01. The sequence continues at coordinate 3,387 of JABSSB010000173.1, forward strand.
CATTCTGGGGCTCGACCGCGCAGGCGTGGAAAACTACCAGATCACGCTGGGCGGCGATGGCACCGAAACGGCGGCCATCGGCGAACGCGCCGGGCCGGGCTTCTCGGCAGACGAGATTATCCCCGCCATCGAACGGCTGGTGCTGGCCTATCTCGACCTGCGCGAGGACAAGTCCGAGACGTTCCTGCAAACCTATCGCCGCACCGGACTGGCCCCGTTCAAAGCCGCCCTCTACCCGGAGGCCAAAGCGCATGCCGCGTGATCTGAAAGAGGCAGCCCAACCGCTTCTTCGCTTTCAAAATACCCGCGCCGCAGGCTCCGGCGCGGATGCGCCGGATCTGCGCGACGCCGTCGCGCAGCTCAACGCGCGGTTCCGGCATCACTCGGCCACCGATGTGTTGCGCGCAGCGTTGGCCGCGCGGGAAGAGATCGCGCTGGTCTCGTCTTTCGGCGCGGAATCAGTGGTGCTTCTGCACATGCTGGCCGTGGCCGACAAAGCGGCGCCGGTTCTGTTCATCGACACCGAGATGCTCTTCACCGAAACGCTGGTCTACCAAACCGAGCTGGCCGAACGACTGGGCCTGCAAAACCTGCGCATCCTCCGCGCCGATGACGCGCAACTCGCAGCCCGCGATCCCGACGGCACCCTGCATCAGCGCGACACGGATGCCTGCTGCACCCTGCGCAAGACCGAGCCGCTGCACCGCGCGCTCGCGCCGCTTGACGGCTGGATCACCGGGCGCAAACGCTTTCAGTCCGGACGCCGTGCCACGCTGGAGTTTTTCGAAATCGAACCCGACAGCGGCAAGCTCAAGATCAATCCGCTGGCGCATTGGACGCCGGACGATGTCCGCGACTACATGGACGCCAACAACCTGCCGCGCCACCCTTTGGTGGCGCAGGGCTATCCGTCCATCGGCTGCGCCCCCTGCACCTCGCAGGTCAAACCGGGCGAAGACGCCCGCGCAGGCCGCTGGCGCAACACAGACAAGGACGAATGCGGCATTCACCTGGTGAATGGCAAATTCGTCCGCATCGGAGAAAACGCATGACCATCCTTGTCACCGATACCGGCTTTGCCGCTGATGATGTCCCGCTCGCCTTCGTGCCGCTGGGCGACGCCGCCAATGACACGCCCGCGCTGCATCTCGCCTCTGACACCAACCTCACCGATCTGCCCGACCGGCTGGCCGGGGTCCGCGCGATCCGCATCAACTTCCCCAGCTTCGCCGATGGGCGCGGGTTTACCCTCGCAAGGCAATTGCGGCTGATGGGCTTTGACGGCACTCTGCGGGCGCAGGGGCACGTTCTGGCCGATCAATATGCGATGGCGCGCCGCGCAGGCTTTGACGAGGTCGAAATCAGCGACGATCTCGCCGCCCGCCAGCCCGAGGAAGACTGGCTCGGCCGCGCGAATTGGCAGGCGCATGATTATCAGGCGCGGCTGCGCGGCTGACGCTTTGGGGCCGCACGCCCCTTCCCTCTGTGATCCAGATCAACTACGACAGATGAGAGACCGCATAAACATGCGGCAACCAAGACATGACCGAGATACGCCCCGTGACCGACGCAACCCCCGTCAAAGCCGCATCCAAAGCACCCGCCATGCCCTCGCAAAAGGTGCTGTCGGTTGAGCATTACACCGACCGGCTGTTTTCCTTCCGCATCACCCGCCCCGCCAGCCTCCGCTTCCGCTCGGGCGAGTTCGTGATGATCGGGTTGATGGATGACCCGGACCCCAAGACCGGCAAGCAGCGCCCAATCCTGCGCGCCTATTCCATCGCCTCGCCCTCCTGGGACGAGGAATTGGAGTTCTACTCGATCAAGGTGCAGGATGGCCCGCTGACCTCGAAACTGCAGCATATCCAGCCCGGCGATGAGCTGATCATGAAGCCCAAGCCCGTGGGCACGCTGGTGCATGACGCGCTGCTACCAGGCAAACGCATCTGGTTCTTTGCCACCGGCACCGGTTTTGCGCCCTTTGCCTCGCTCCTGCGCGAACCGCAGACCTATGAGGATTATGACGAGGTCATCATCACCCATACCTGCCGCGACGTGGCCGAACTGGACTATGGCCGCAAGCTGATCGACGAGATCAAGCACGATGAGCTGCTGACCGAACTGATCGGCGAGGGCTTTGCCGACAAGATCCGCTATTACCCGACCACCACGCGGGAAGAGAGCCCCAAGATGGGTCGCATCACCACACTTCTGGAAGATGGCACCGTCTTTGCCGATCTGAGCATCGACGGGATCAAGCCCGAAACAGATCGTGCCATGATCTGCGGTTCGCTCGCGTTCAACAAGGATATGCAGGCGCTTCTCGACAGCTATGGCCTGCGCGAAGGCGCGAATTCCGAACCCAAGGAATATGTCGTCGAAAAAGCCTTTGTCGGCTGAGCGACCGGCTCACTTACGATAGATCTGATGACAAGACCGGCAGGTCGCGCCCAGCGCGGCCAGCGCCGGACCCAGATCGGCGGGTTGCGTGATCGCGGTTGAAAATCCGCTGGCAATCTCGGCCAACTGATCCGCCCGCGCCGAAAAATCCGCAAAATCATCCCAGATGGCCGGCAAAGCTTCGGATTTCGGGTCGGTTTCCTCGGCCCTGAACAAGCCCGGCACCTGCGCGGCATGATCGGCAATCCCGGCTGAGGCCTCCCGCGCCACCGTGGCGTCAAAAGGCACCGTACCCTTGACCATATCGCCCAGCCGCTTCATCTGCGCGGCGATCTCAGCCATGCCATGCATCCGCGCCATAACGGCTGGATTCTGAACGCCGTCATGGGCCAAAGCCGCCGACGCGGTGAAGACTGCCACACCCGAAATGATCTGTTTGAGTCGCATGTTACCCCGATTTTTTTTCGATCGCACCGACAGCATGTCATGCCTATCCCAGAAAAGCGCACCGCGCCAGAAATCAACAAAATACAACCTTAGGATGATTTTTGTTTGTGGTTTTATCGAAATCCTTTACGCTGTCGGCATTGGTTAAAGGCGAGTTCATGGCATTTCAGGTCACCACCGCTGCCACCCCGCGATTGCGCCTGATGATTCCGGCGCTGTCAGCGGCAAATTTTGTTGTGGGTTTGGGCACATTTGTCATCGTGGGGCTGATGCTCCCGATCAATGCAACGCATGATTTGACCCTGCAACAAGGCGGTGGGCTGATGACGGTCTTTGCGGTCGCCTTTGCCATCCTGTCCCCGGTTCTTGGGGCCGTTACGGGACGCGTCGACCGGCGGTTGCTTCTCTGTGGGGCGATGGGGCTCTTTGCGCTTGGCGCGATTGGCACGGCGTTGGCGCCTGAATACCTCACGCTGTGCATCAGCCGCGTGATCGCCGCCGCCGGGGCTGCGGTCATCACGCCAGTATCGGCTTTGGTCGCGTCGCATCACAGCCCCGAACACATGAAGGGCCGCGCCTTGGCCGGCGTGATCATCGGCGTCACGCTGGCCCAGGTGGCGGGCGTGCCTGCAGCGGTTTGGCTGGGGCACGGTCTTGGCTGGCAGGCGGTGTTCTGGGGGGTTGCAGGGTTAAGCCTGCCGATCGCGCTGGCGCTGTGGTTGTCTGTGCCCGAAGGTCTGGATTTCGTGCGTGTTGGCCCGCAAGACCTGTGGCGCGCCTTACGCAATGGGCGCCAGATGCTCGCCGTCAGTTTCACCATATTCTACGTTGGCGGGCTCTATATCGTTTACATCTATATTGCCAAACTGCTCGAAGCAGAAATGGGCTGGGGACCGGACCGGCTGGTGCTGTTTCTGACGATGGCCGGGTTGGGGGCTGTGGCGGGCAATATCGCCGGTGGACTGACCATTGACCGCATCGGCGCAACGCGGACGCTGGCGGGGCTATGCGCCATACAACTTCTGCTGTTGCCAGTGTTTTCCCTGCTGCCCATTCCGATGATCGGCATGGCTGCGCTGGCCTTTGCTGCAGCGTCGATTGGCTGGGCAGCGGGGGCCGCGCAACAGGCACGGCTTCTGTCACTGGGCAAGCAGGCCGGGCAGGTTCTGATTTCACTGAATGCCGGCGCAGGATTCGTCGCCGCAGCCTATGGCGCCAGCCTTGGCGGCCTGGTTATCTCGGGCTTCGGGCCGGGTTGGTTGGGCTGGGCGGGGGCAGGTTCTGTCCTGCTGGCGGGCGCTTTGCTAGGCCTGTCGGCGCTTTGGCGAGAAAAACCTGCATGACCGCCCGGATTTACACGTGTTTCGCGGCTCAGTGCATCTTGAAAACCGCCGCCGGGGCGACTAATCTCCGACTTCGCAGATTGAACCATCAAGGAATGAACCGATAGCCCGCAGACCGCATAACGCGCCCCCGCAACGAGACACCGGCCCGCGCGTGAATGATAAGATCCGAGCCCCCGAAATCCGCCTGATCGGCCCCGAAGGCCAAAATGTCGGCGTTGTCCACCCGGCCAAGGCGCTTGCCATGGCCGAAGAGATCGGGCTGGACCTCGTGGAAATCTCGCCCAATGCCGCACCGCCGGTCTGCAAGATCATGGATTTCGGCAAGTTCAAATACGAACAGCAGAAACGCGAAAGCGAAGCGCGCAAGAAGCAGAAGGTGATCGAGGTCAAGGAAGTCAAATTCCGCCCCAACACCGACACGCATGATTACGACGTCAAGATGCGCAACGTGTTCAAATTCCTCGAAAACGGCGACAAGGTCAAAGTGACCCTGCGCTTCCGGGGTCGTGAAATGGCACACCAGAACCTTGGGCGCGAATTGCTCGAACGGGTGGCCGAAGACGTCAAAGAACTCGGCAAGATCGAAAACATGCCGAAAATGGAAGGCCGTCAGATGATCATGATGATCGGCCCCCTGCCCCAGAAATAACGATCGCGCGTTTGGTTGCGCCCCCGCGCCCCTGCGGGCGCTGATCGCAGCCTGAAGCATCAGATCAGGGCTTGCCGTGTTTGGACCGGCAAGCCCTTTTCGTTTGATCACTCCTGTCAGATCGCGGCGGCCTGTTGCAGCAGGCCCGCCAGAGCCTGCGCATGGCGGGTCGTGACGCTGCCCCGCGCCACGGCCAGCACCAATCTGCGCCGCAGCGGGTTGGGCGATGGCAGGACCACGACATCCTCTGTCCGATACCGCGCGACATCCGGCGCGGGCAACAGCGTAAAGCCCAACCCCGTCGATACACATTCCATGATCGCCTCAAGGTTATCGAGCACCACCGGATCGGATCGCCAGCCCGGTTTGTGGCGCGACATCTCGCCCGCAATCAGCTTCCCGATCCCGGTATCGGGCATGAAATGGAAAAACCGGTGATCCCGCATCAATCCGACAAGCCCTGCACCGGTCAACGACGCATGGGCGGCAAAGACAAACGGGTCTTCGCGCAGAACAATCGCGCTCAGCTTGTCGGGAAGCCCGTCCGCATCGGTGACAATGGCCGCATCCAGCTGGCCGCTCAGCACCTTGGCCTGCAACGCCTTCGATAACCCGGTTTCCAGCGCAAAAGACGCCCCCGGCGCCCGCCGCTGGGCCTGATCCAGAAATCCCGGCAGCAACCGCACGGCCGCCGTGGTCACAAACCCGATCCGAAACTGCCCGACCAAAGCCTCGCCCGCGCGGCAGATCTCCAGCAGGCTCTGTTCGCGCTGCAAAAGCTCTGTGGCTTGCTCGACAATCGCGCGGCCCATCGGCGTCAGGCGCGGCGGCCGAACCGAGCGGTCAAACAGCGCAGCGCCCAGTTCGCTCTCAAGCGCTTTCATCTGCATCGACACGGCCGATAGCGTCATGTTCAACTGCTCGGCCGCCTTGGCAAAGGATCCCACTTTGGCAATCCACACCAGAGTTTTCAGGGATCGCGTTTGCATTTTCTTTCACATCATTGAAGTTGTTATCCGTCTTTATTCGATTTCTGTGAAGTGTGACAGCGCTATGATGGGGCAAATGACCAAAAGGGGGGCCTGATGACCCATCCGCTTGTGACCGTCGCCCGCGCCTTTGCCCCACGCTTTGCAGACCGCGCCGCGACATGGGACCAGACACGCAGCTATTGCTGGCCCAACATCGCTGACCTGACAGAGGCCGGGATCATGGGCATGTCGATCCCCCGCACCTATGGCGGACAGGGCGCGAGCTTTCTGGATGTCGCCATGGTGGTTGAAGAGATCGCAAAGGCCTGCACATTGACGGCCCGTGTGGTGGTCGAAGCGAATATGGGCGCGATCAGCGCGGTCATGGCCTATGGCACGGACGCACAAAAAGCGTTCTGCGCGACGCATGTTCTGGCCGGGGACAAGCCCGCGATCTGCATCACCGAACCCGAAGCCGGAAGCGCGGCCACCGATATGCGCACAACCGCGCAACGGCGCGGCGGATCTTACATCCTTAATGGCA
>JABSSB010000174.1 GCA_013214715.1 Paracoccaceae bacterium
GCTGTTGCGGGCCGGATTAAAGGGGCGCGAGGGGCTGCTGTCGCTACAGACGCGGCTGGCGGTGGATGTGATCGGGCTTGGGGCATCGGCCAAAACGCATTACCCGCCTGTCGGGCGCGCGCTGCGTTGTCGAATGATCCTCCCGCATCATGCCGATGTGGCCAACGCGATTGGCGCGGTCGTCGGTCAGATCGAATATCGCGCGCGGGGCACGGTCACATCCCCGTCAGAGGGGAAATACCGCGCGCATATGCCCAACGGCCCGGAGGATTTTGCGGAGGCCGAGGCGGCCATGGCTCATCTGGAAAGCTATTTGACAGAAAGCGCACGGTCCGAGGTTCTCGCCGCAGGCGCGGAAGACATCACGCTTAAGACCGAGCGTGCCATGCGCAAGGCAGAAATCGAAGCGCGTGAAGTGTTTGTTGAGGCCGAACTGGTTGTCACGGCCTCGGGCCGCCCGCGGATCACGGACGGCTGAGGAATTGGGGCAAGGCTGACCCCTGCCCCGCCAGCATTACAGACGCTCGATCGCGACGGCGATACCCTGCCCACCACCAATGCACATTGTGATCAGCGCTTTGGAGCCGCCGATCCGCTCCAACTCATACAATGCCTTGACCGTGATGATCGCGCCGGTGGCCCCGACCGGGTGACCCAGTGCAATCGCGCCGCCATTGGGGTTCACCTTGGCCGGGTCGATGCCCAGCTCCTTGTTCACGGCGAGCGCCTGCGCGGCAAAGGCTTCGTTGGACTCGATCACGTCGAAATCGCTGATGCTCAGCCCGGTTTTCGCCATCAGGTTCTGAACCGCCGGGATCGGGCCGATGCCCATTACCTCCGGGCGGACACCCGCATGAGCATAGCCCAGCACGCGTGCCTTGGGTTTCAGCCCCGCCGCCTCAGCCGCATCGGCCCGTGCAAAGACCAATGCCGCAGCCCCGTCATTGATACCCGACGCATTGCCCGCCGTGACCGAGCCATCTTTTTTGAAGACCGGGCGCAGACCGGACAGCGCCTCGACCGAGGTCGCCTTGGGGTGTTCATCCTTGGTGAAGGGCACTACGTCGCGCTTCACCTTCACCTCAACCGGAACGATCTGGCTGTCAAAGCGGCCCTCTTCCAGCGCGGTCGCTGCCCGCTCTTGCGAAGTCATGGCAAACGCGTCTTGCTGTTCGCGTGTAATATCATGTTCAGAGGCGACATTTTCCGCCGTCACCCCCATATGACCGGTGCCAAAGGGACAGTTCAGCGCGCCCAGCATCATGTCGAGAGATTTGACATCGCCCATCTTCGCGCCCCAGCGCTGTTGCGGCATGATGAAGGGAGAGCGGGACATGTTTTCCGCCCCGCCAGCCAGCGCGAAATCGGCATCGCCCAGCATCAGCGCCTGCACTGCTGATACGATGGCCTGGGCGCCCGAGCCGCACAACCGGTTCACATTCATCGCGGGCGTCGTGTCCGGGATGCCCGCCTGCATCGCCGCCACGCGCGACAGATACATATCCCGCGGCTCGGTGTTGATCACATGGCCAAAGACGACATGGCCGATTTGACCACCTTCAACGCCCGAGCGTTCCAGCGCCGCCTTGGCCGCAATCGTGCCCAGATCAATTGGCGCGGTGGCTGCCAGCGATCCGCCAAAAGTTCCAATCGCCGTGCGGGCGCCATCAAGAAGAACGATATCGGTCATTGGGGTCCCCATAATGAATTTCGCGCGCAGTATGCGCTGTTGCGCCCCGGCTGTCAGGCGGGACGTGTCGTCACCGCTGGTTCGATGCGGGCCGCAGCGGTTTGCGCCCCTGATCGGTCAGGACAAAACAGTCGGTTCCTTCGAACACGACGGGCACCAATGGGCGCCCAAAGCCCGCCCCTCCGTCCAGATCGATCCGGTTTCCAAAATGCTCCGGTGCCTGCAATGCCGTGTGGCCATGCACGATCAAATGCGCAAACGGTTCTGCATGGCTTAGAAATGGCTCTCGGATCCACACCAGATCATCTTCGACCTGATCTGGCAGTGCGATGCCGGGGCGGATGCCTGCATGAACAAACAAAAGCGGCCCGCGCTCGGCCATCAGATCCAAACCGTCTATGAACGCCAGATGCCCTTGTGGTACAGCCTCCTGCGCGTCGGTCAGAACCGCCTCTACAGGGCGGCCACCACCGCGCACTCCGTAGGATGCAAGTGTTTCCATGCCGCCCAGCGCAGGATGAAGCCAGTCATAGTTGGGATTGCTGATGCGTTCATCTTTGACGGTTCCACTGGTCAAAAAGCGGTGAAACATGCGATCGTGGTTGCCTTTGAGGACGCACCAGGACTGTCCCGCTGCAACCCCTTCGATCAACAAGTCCAGGACCGCTTTGCTGTCAGGTCCGCGATCAACATAGTCGCCCAGAAACATGATCTCTTCATCTCGGCGACCGTCAGCTTCGATCAGATCCAAAGCGCGATGCAGCATGGCGATCTGGCCGTGGCTGTCTGCGATGGCATAGATACGCTTTGTCATGGGCCTCTCCTTGCTGGGGTCATGTCATGCCGCAGAGCGGCACGAAAAGAAAGAGGTTCAACACATGGCACGATCCAAAGCAGACAGGCCGCCCCGAAACCGGGACGGCCTTGCAAAGAACCAGTCAAAAACGTGGATTACACCATGTCGAATTCCAGCGGCTTGATCTGACGGAAGAGCCCGGTTTCGGCCAGCTTTGCACGGGCTTCGGCAGGCACGGGCTCATCCACGTAAAGAAGGGCGATGGCTTCACCGCCTGCCCCCGCACGGCCAAGGGTAAAGTTGGCGATGTTCACGCCATTGCTGCCCATCGTCTGCCCCAGCGCACCAATGATGCCCGGCACGTCTTCGTTTGTGGTGTAGAGCATGTTGGCCCCGACCTCGGCATCGATGTTGATGCCCTTGATCTGGATAAAGCGGGGTTTGCCATCGCTGAATACCGTCCCCGCAACGGACCGTTCGCGCGCCTCGGTCACCACGGTCACCTTGATGTAGCCGTCAAAGACACCGGATTTATCCTGGCTGGTGGTCGATATCTGGATGCCGCGTTCCTTCGCGATGACAGGGGCCGAGACCATGTTCACATCCGGGTTGGCCTTTTTCATGATCCCCGCGATCACGGCACAGTTCAACGCGTCGAGGTTCATATTCGCGACCGTCCCGTCATAGAGGATATTGATCGCCTTGATCGGCTCATCCGTCATCTGACCGGTGAAGCTGCCCAGATGACCGGCGAGCTTGACCCATGGCCCCATGACCTTGGCTTCTTCAGCGGTTACTGACGGCATGTTGAGCGCATTTTCTACAGCGCCGGTCAGCAGGTAATTCGCCATTTGCTCGGCCACTTGCAGGGCCACGTTTTCCTGCGCCTCTGTCGTGGCGGCGCCCAAATGCGGCGTGCAGACGACATTGGGCAGGTTGAAGAGCGGATTGTCCTTCGCCGGTTCGACCGAAAATACGTCAAAAGCGGCTCCGGCAACATGGCCCGATTGCAGCATCTCAGCCAGCGCCTCTTCATCGACCAGTCCACCGCGGGCACAGTTGATAATACGCACGCCTTTCTTGGTCTTTTCCAACGCCTCCCGCGATAGGATGTTGCGGGTCTGATCCGTCAGGGGCACATGCAGGGTGATGAAATCGGCGCGGGTGAGAAGTTCGTCCAGTTCGACCTTTTCCACACCCATTTTCTCGGCCTTTTCTTCGCCAAGGAAGGGATCATAGGCGATGACTTTCATCTTCAACCCGCGCGCGCGGTCACAGACGATACCACCGATATTGCCCGCGCCAATCACGCCCAGCGTCTTGCCGGTCAGCTCAACCCCCATGAATTTCGACTTCTCCCATTTCCCGGCATGGGTCGACTCAGAGGCTTCGGGGATCTGCCGCGCCACGGCAAACATCATCGCAATCGCGTGCTCGGCCGTTGTGATCATGTTGCCGAAAGGCGTGTTCATCACGATCACGCCCTTTTTCGACGCGGCTTCCTTGTCGACATTGTCGGTGCCGATGCCGGCGCGGCCCACGACCTTCAGATTGGTCGCGGCCTGAAGGATGGTCGGCGTGACCTTGGTGGCCGAGCGGATGGCAAGCCCGTCATATTGGCCGATCAGTTCGGCCAGCTTGTCTTTGTCCTTGCCCAGATCGGGCATGAAATCCACGTCGATGCCACGATCGCGGAAGATCTGAACGGCGGTTTCGCTCAGCTTGTCGGAAACGAGAACTTTGGGAGCCATGGGAATGGTCCTTTTCGGATGTCAGAATAAATGGGACGCATCGGCAGAGCCGCCGATGCCATCTGCATAGGGCGGGGTTCACCCCGCTGTTTCTTTGTCAGGCGGCGTCGGCCTGCGCAGCGATCTCGGCCTCGAAGGCCCAGGCCAGCCAGGGCAGCATCGCCTCGATATCGGCGGTTTCCACGGTCGATCCACACCAGATGCGCAGGCCCGGAGGCGCGTCGCGATACGCCCCAATATCAAGCGCCACGCCTTCATCGGTCAGACGCTTGGCCACGGCTTTGGCAAACACCGCGCCATCCAGAATGCGCCCATCCGTGAATTTCAGGCAGACCGACGTGGTCGAGCGCACCGCCGCATCGGCGGGCAGGAAATCGATCCAATCATGCGCGGCCACGAAATCTGCCACGGCAGCGGCATTGGCATCAGCGCGGGCGATCAGCCCGCCCAATCCGCCTATATCGCGTGCCCAGGCTAGGCATTGCAGGTAGTCTTCGACCGCCAGCATCGACGGCGTATTGATCGTTTCACCCTTGAATACACCCTCGATCAGCTTCCTGCCTTTGGTGAGGCGAAAGATCTTGGGCAGCGGCCATGCGGGCGTGTAAGTCTCCAGCCGTTCCACCGCACGTGGGCTGAGGATCAGCATCCCATGCGCGGCCTCACCGCCCAGCACTTTCTGCCAGGAGAAGGTCGTTACATCGAGCTTGTCCCAAGGCAGGTCCATCGCAAAGGCCGCAGAGGTTGCGTCACACAGCGTCAGACCCGCGCGATCCGTCGGGATCACGCTGCCATCCGCCACCCGCACGCCCGAGGTGGTCCCGTTCCAAGTGAAGCAGACATCCTTGTCGAAATCGACCGATGCCAGATCGACAATCTCGCCATACTCGGCGGTCTTGACCTCAGCCTCGATCTTGAGCTGTTTGACCACATCGGTCACCCAGCCCGCGCCAAAGCTTTCCCAGGCCAGCATCTCGACCGGGCGCTCGCCCAGCAGGTTCCACATAGCCATTTCATAGGCGCCAGTGTCAGAGGCGGGCACAATGCCGATCTTGTACTCGGCAGGGATGCCGAGGATCTCGCGGGTTTCCTCGATCGCGGCTTTCAGCTTGTCCTTGCCAATCGCGGCGCGGTGCGAGCGGCCCAACGCCGCATCAGCCAGTTTCTCGAGAGTGAAAACAGGGGGTTTGGCGCAGGGGCCAGACGAAAAACGCGGGTTTGCCGGCCGCGTTGCCGGTTGTGCAATAGCCATCAATGCTACCCTTCCAGATAAGCGCCTCTCGTTGGGGAGAGGTGTCCCGCCGTCACGCATAGGCAAAGCCGCGAGAGGTCACAAGCAAGAATCAGTCGTGTTTTAAGGGATTTCGCGCAAGAAACCGCATGGCGTAAGGTCATCTTGTTTCCGATTGGCAACATAACGGGGTGCTGGAAAGACAGACGCAATCTGTTGGGTAAGACATTTTATATCAGGGACAGCGTTGCTTTTTGACAAAGGCTCTGTGCAAATCACATCGTAAATGTTGCGCAAGCGTCTCGAATCGCTGGCGCACCGGATCTGTCGGCGCATAGGTCCGGACGGAAAAATTAGAACGTTTCTTTGGCCTCGCGCCGGCCGCAGGGAGAATAGAGCCTTGACCGATACAAGCACCGAGCCATCAGCCGCCGCCGCCGTGACACCTCTGAAGTACCTCGACATGGCAATGAACAAGCTGGATGATCTGGGCTTACTGCCATCGGGCGGGACCGCGACCAGCGAAGAGCCAATCGTGGGGCTATTAAACCAGATCACGGATATCGATGAAGGCCGTGTCACCGCGATTGCGCGAACACTTGCACAGGCGTCGGTATTCAACGAGGTGGTGCGTGAGCAGGTCGCCGCGATGGACGTGGGCGAGCGCTACAATGATATCACAAACGCATTCAATTCCATCCGCGACGATGCCAAGGGAATGGTCGAGCAGATGGAAGATGGGCGCATCGATACCTTTGAACGGATCAGCAATGTCTGGATGAAGATGTCGCGCGGGGATATCGCCACGCGGTTCGACAAGATCAAAGATACCTATCTCGAGGTGACGGCGGCCACACAAGACCAGATCACGCGTGAGGCTAATATCCTTGATGCTTACCGCGACTTTCGGGGTGCGTTGAAACAATCCGAGGTGCTCGCGTTCGAAGTTCTGAGCACAGCCGAGACCAGATTGAGCGAGGCCAAGGATACAGTTAGTGCCGCTGCGGCGGCGGTAGACGACTATACCGGCACCGACCTGGCCGAGCGCGCCAAGCTTGAGATGGACCGTGACGAAAAGGTGCGCGCGCTGCAAAACGAGGAAAAGCGCTATCAGATTGCCAAGGATCTCTCGGACAATCTAACGGTCAGTTACAACACGACCGAAGTGGTCATGGCGCGGTTACAGCAAACCACTAACGCCAAGGAACGCGTCTATCAACAAGCGATCAGCTTCTTTTCCACGAACGAGGTTGTTCTCACAGCGCTGTCGGCATCCTTTACCGGTATGTTCGGACTGCACGAGAGCACGAAGGCCGTAGATGCAATGAAGGAAGGCATAAGCCAGTCGTTGGAAGATCTCGCAGATATTGGCGGAGAGATTCAAGATGCCGCGCTGCGCACCGGATACGGGCCGACAATCCGCGCCGATGCGGTCAAGAAGCTGGTGGAGTCTGTGGTCACCTGGCAAGAGAAATCGCACGAGATCATCGACGAGATGCGCGACCAGTCCACCAAGAACGCGACCGAGATCCGCGACGCGGTCGAGGATGGCAAGCGCCGCATGGCCAAGCTGGCGGCGGAAGGCAAGGCATTGGTTGACGCGGAACGCGGATGAGCGAAACAACCGCCAAAGGAGGCCAGCCGCTTGACGAAGTGATGATGGCGATGGACGTGGTGGACACGCTGCGCCGTCGAGAACGCTTGGTCACGACCGAATTGGCCGAGACCGACCGCCGTGAAGACCTGAAAAAGCGTCTGCGCGACATTTACGATGCGCAGGGAATTAAGGTCTCGGATGCAACGCTCGAGGAAGGCGTGCAGGCGCTGGCGGAGAACCGGTTTGTTTTTGACCCGCCTAGGAACAGCCTTGCTGTGCGTCTGGCGCGCCTCTACGTGACGCGGGACCGTTGGGGGAAGTGGGTACTTGGTGGCATCGCGGTGCTGATCGCCGCGGTATTTTTCTACATTGTGACTGTGGCTGGCCCGAACCGTGCGTTGCCGGGTCAGATTAATGCAGCCTATGACAGCATCGCCGCCGCCACGCAGGAGGCAGACGCGTTGGCACAGGCGGCGGAGTTGCAAGCGATCGGAACTCAGGCTGCCGCGGTGGGACAAACCGGCGATGCGCGGCAGGCGCTGGCACAGTTGGAGCAGATGCGGGACCTGATCAATCTCAGCTATACTCTGCAGGTCGTAAATAAACCGGGTTTGAACACTGGTGTATGGCGGGTGCCAGATGCCAATACCGGTGCGCGGAACTACTATATTATTGTCGAAGCGCTCGACGCGACAGGTCGCCCGGTGCAGGTGCCTGTGGTGAACGAAGAGACTGGCCAGACTCAATCCGTCAGCATGTGGGGGCTGCGTGTCGACGAGGCGGTGTTTGAGCAGATCGCGGCAGACAAGGGCGATGACGGGATCATCCAGAATAATGAATTCGGCCGCAAAGCGCGCGGTCAGTTGGTGCCGGAATATTTCTTCCCCACCACTGGCGCCGCGATAACCTCATGGTAGGGAGAGCGCGATGATAAGCGGACGTCAGGCGCTTGGCTCGATTGAGCAGGCGGTCAAGGCTGAGGCCGACCAGGTAGAGGCGCTGGAAAGTGGTCTTGAGACTTTGCAGGCGCAGGCAGCAGAGCTTGACCGTGCTGATCTGGCCGATTTCCGCGAACTGGCGCGAATGCGGCTTGAAGACATTTCCCGCGACGAGATTGTCGGCAAGCTCGACAAGGCCGAGCTTGCTGCGCGCAAACTGATCGACAAGCGCGATGCAGAGCGGGCCGGTGTGCGCGAACAAATTGATATGCTCGGCAAACGGACCAAAGCGCTGGGCGAGGAGCGGGACGGTAAAATTGGCGAGGTCGAAGCCATTAGAAAACGGCTGGATGAGGCCGAAGCCGCGACCCGTGCGTGGCTAGAACAAGACGCGGAATTCGCTGCTGCGGCCGAGGCGGCGCAGGCATCCGATATTCAGGCCGCCAATGCAGAGGACAAGGCCGCACAGAGCGAAGCAGATCTGGATGCCAAGCGGTCGGCCTATGAAGATAGCTTGCTGTTCACCTATCTGTGGGATCGGAGTTTCGGCACGCCGGAGTATTCAGCTATGGCACCCATTCGGACGCTGGATGGATGGGTCGCAGGGTTAATCGGTTACGCGGATGCGCGCGCTAATTACGGGCGTTTGACGGACATCCCCAAGCGGTTGCGAAATCACGCTACACAAGTGGCCGCCGTCGCAGAGGAGGCAGATGCCGCTGTTGAGGCATTGTGGCAAACCGCGCGCAAGACCGACGGGCTCGACAAGATTGATGCCGAGTTGGAGGCGGCAGAGGCCGCCGTGGCAACGTTGGATGATGACTTGCAGGCTGTTCAGTCCAAGCAGTGGGACGCGTTGAAGACCAAAGGCCAGTTCGGCGCGGGCGAGGATGAGCACAGCAAGGCGGCGGTCGACCTTCTGGATGCGGAGCTGCGCAAAACCAAGATTGATGCGCTTTTGCAGGAGGCGCAGGAGACCCTGCGTGAAGATGATGATGTTGTGGTGAGTCGGATCATTACCCGGCAAGATAGCCGCGCAGAGTTGGCCGAGACCCGCGATGAACTACGCGAGACATTGGACCGGCACATGGAGCGGCTTGGCGATTTGCGCGGTTTGCACACCGATTTCCGAAAGGCAAATTTTCAAAAGTCCAACTCCTCGTTCCGGGATGGGGCGATGTTGGCACTATTGCTTCAGAATTTTCTCAATGGATCGGTGAGCCGGGACCGGCTTATGCGTGAATTGGCACGACAGCAGCGATTTCATGCCAGCCGTCCCAAAGCTCGGATGCGACCAAGGCGGAGTCCCAGCTCTGGGTTCGGCAGAGGCTTTGGCGGCGGTGGAGGGTTTTCCACCGGGGGCAGCTTTGGCGGCGGGGGCTTCAAAACCGGCGGCGGGTTTTGACGAATACAGCTTGTGTGATTGATCCTCGCAGATCACGGGCTTCGTGTTTCTGGCGCTGGGCCGACACTCCTAAGAAAACTACATAAATGTGGTCAAAACTGCCACAACACCGGCGCCAACCGCAGCGCCGATCAACGCCGGTCGCACCCATTCCCGTCCGGCTCTCTCATCCGCGGGCCGATTGGATTGCGCGATCAAAGCTTTTTCCACCAAAGCAGGCAAGCGCGGACCAAACCGGGCCATTACACCAGCCGTTTTTGATAAATCGCGCAGCACCGCGCGAGGGCCTATGGATTGCTGAATATAGCTGGTCACGACGGGTTCGGCCACTTT
>JABSSB010000175.1 GCA_013214715.1 Paracoccaceae bacterium
GAGGGCCAGTCCTATAGCTGTCAGCACACGCCCGACACTTAGGGGCGCGGGTGATCGTCCCATTCATCGCTGAGAATGCGCCGCGCGTCACCTTCGGGATCATCATATTGATTGCTGCGCAGCGTATAGACGAAGGCCAGTAGCCCAACAGCACCAAGGCCCAGAGAGATCGGGATCAGATAAGACAGGACGCTCATGAAGACCTCAGGCGCAATGCGTTCAGGGAAACCGTGATCGACGAGGTCGACATGGCCAAGGCTGCAATCAGTGGCGTGGCCAGACCCGCCACCGCCAACGGCACCGCGATGATATTATAAACCGTGGCAATACGGAAGTTTTCTTTAATCCGCTTCGTGGCTTTGCGCGCGGTGATGCAGGCCTCGGGGATCGGCGAAAGATCGCGGCCCAGCAACACGATGTCAGACGCCACGCGCGCGGCATCCAGCGCCGATGCCGGAGAGATCGACACATGCGCCGCTACCAAGGCCGCTGTATCGTTCAACCCGTCACCCACCATCAGCACGCGCCGACCTTCGGCGCTGATCCGGGCAATGCTTTCGGCCTTTTCGGCAGGCAGGGTTTCGGCCTGCCAATTCACGATGCCCAGCCGGTCCGCCATCGTTTCAACCGCGGGCCGACTGTCGCCAGAAAGGAGAATAACCTCCTTCCCGTCCGCCATCAGAGCTGCAACAGCCTCTTGCGCGCCGGGGCGCAAGGCATCTTCAAAGCGGAACGGGTGTGGAGCATGATCGCCAATGGCCAGCCAGGCAGAGGTTTCGCTGACACGCCCTCCGCCGACCCAATCCGACCGGCCAAGCCGCACCTGCTGCCCCTGCCAGACCGCTTCGGTGCCATGTCCGGGCACTTCTCGCAGGGACTGCACCTCTGCCGGAGTGAGACCACGATCCTGCGCAAAGCGGGCCAAAGCCCGCGACAGGGGATGCGCAGAGCCTTCGGCCAGCGCAAGCGCCACGGACAGTTCAACCGAGGGGTGGTTATCATCCAGAAGACGCGGCGTGCCTTCTGTCAGCGTACCGGTCTTGTCAAAGACGACCGTGTCCACTTCGGCCAGACGTTCCAAGGCTGTCGCATGTTTGATCAGCAGGCCTTTGCGGAACAACCGGCCCGAGGCCGCCGTGGTCACCGCAGGCACGGCAAGGCCCAAGGCGCAGGGGCAGGTGATGATCAATACCGCCGCGGCAATGTTCAGCGCGACGCGCAGATCCCCGGAATAAAGATACCAGCCAAGAAAGGCCAAAGCCGACAGGATATGCACGCCCGGCGCGTAAAGCTTGGCAGCGCTGTCGGCCAGCGAGGTATAGCGCGACCGCCCACTTTCCGCGATCGCGACCAGATCTGCCATACGATGCAGCGACGTTTCCTCGCCCACCGCCGTGGCCCGAATGATCAGAGGGCCGGTCAGATTGACCTCCCCCGCGCTGACGGTCTGGCCGGGCCGGGCCTGCACAGGCAGAGTTTCCCCAGTGAGCAAGGATCGGTCCAACTCACTTTCGCCTTCGGCAATCTCGCCATCCACCGGCATCCGTCCGCCCGGGCGCACTAGGATCAAATCACCAAGTTGCAGCTCGGCCACCGGGCGTTCGACCTGTGACCCGTTGACCAGAACAAGCGCCCGAGGGACTTCCAGCGCCGTGAGTTCTTCGGCGGCCGAACGCGCCAATGCGCGAGTTCGGTGATCAAGATATCGCCCGGCCAGCAGGAAAAAGGTCAGCGCAATGGCCGCGTCGAAATAGGCGTGTTTGCCCGACAGCATCGTTTCCCAAAGCGAAGTAACCAGCGCCAGCACGATAGCCAGCACAATCGGCACATCCATATTCAGCCGCCCAACCTTGAGCGCTGACCATGCGTTTCGAAAGAAAGGCTGCGCCGAAAAGGCAATCGCCGGGAAGGTGATCGCCGCCGAAATCCAATGGAACATATCGCGCGTGGCATCGGTCGCCCCGGACCAGACCGATACCGACAGCAGCATCACATTCATTGACGCGAAACCGGCCACCGCCAGCCGCATCAAAAGATCGCGCCCAGCCTTGTCGGTTTGTGTGGCGCTCAGGCTTCCGGCGTCCAGCTCATGCGCTTCAAACCCGGTCCGGTCCAACAGATCGACAAGGGCCTGGGGATGCACATCCGGGTCAGCTTCGACCATCACCCGTTTCAGGGTCAGGTTGACCCGCGCCGATTGTACGCCCGGCGCCGCGGTCAGCGCCTTTTCGACCTTTGCGATGCAGACCTGACAGTGGATCGTGGGCAGCGACAGAACCAGTTTTGCCTCTGTCGGCAGCTCGACAGGCTCCGTCGGAGTGATCGTGCATCCGGGACAGGCTGCCGGAGAGGGGCGCGCGGTGGTGGTCGTCATGGGTCAGCTAGTGATATGCAGCACCACGCGCTGTTCAAACGGGGTGCCGTCCAGCGCGGTGGCCTTCATGCGAATGTTCCAATTGCCATCGCCCAGTTCGGCCTTGGCAACATAAGCCTGACCGTCGAACTCAAAAGCCGGGCTCAGATCATCGCGGATATGGGTGGCGCGACCCAAGGTGGCGTCCAGCGTACCAAGCTGCACCGGCTGGCCAAGCTGATCGGTGATCGACAGGATCACCAATCCACCGGTCGCGCGGGCCGAAACGGTCCAGCCCAGCGCCTCTTGTGCGGCGCGTTTGTCGTCGAATTCCTGCGACGCGACATAAGAGTTCTTGGTCTCAAGCCCCGGAAAGGTGCTGACCGCCTTGAACGCCATCAGCAGATTGACGGTGATGATGATCCCGAAGGCGCCCACAAAAACCATCAGCGCATGTTTGCCGGTGAATTTACGGTCTGTCATCACTGAGTTCCTCTCCCGTTATATGTGCTGTCTTTGAACGCGCGTTCACCATTGCTGAGGTCTTCGACCCAGAAACGGATATTTGCCAATCCACCCGCCGCAGCGGATGAGCCGCGCGGGGCGGTGATATAGACACGCTGCAGCAGCGTTGCATTGGCCGGCACCATGACCGAGGTATAGGGCGTGCCTTCCAAAGCGATCCTCATGGCCGGGTCGCCATTCAGCGACAGGTTGAACTGCCGCGCATCACCATGCTTGTTGCGCAGCCGGATATCATACGTGTTGCGGATCGCGCCATCCGACAGGGTGACATTGATCGGGTTGCGCACGGGCGCCACCGTCATATCGATCTCGGGCCGCACAAAGAGAGCAATCACCATTGCGATCCCGATCCCCGCCCAAAGCACGGTATAGAGCATCGTGCGGGGGCGCAGTATGTGCTGCCAGGCTGGGCGCGGCTTTTCGCCGGATTTCTCACGGTCCTCATCCGACAGGGCCAGATAGTCGATCAACCCGCGCGGCTTGCCGATTTTCGCCATAATGCCATCGCAGGCATCAATGCACAGCGCGCAGGTGATGCATTCCATTTGCTGTCCATTGCGAATATCAATGCCCACCGGGCAGACATTCACGCAGGCCATGCAATCGATGCAATCGCCAAGATTTTCGGCCCCTTCGGCTTTGCGATGTTTGCCCCTCGGCTCCCCTCGCCATTCGCGATAGCCGACGGTCAGCGTGTCTTCATCCATCATCGCGGCCTGAATCCGCGGCCAGGGGCACGCATAGATACAGATCTGTTCTCGCGCGAACCCCCCGAAGAAGAAGGTGGTGAAGGTCAGGATGGCCATTGTCGTATAGGCGACCGGATGTGCCTGCCCCGTGACCAGATCCCGCAACAGGTTTGGCGCGTCTGCAAAGTAAAAGACCCAAGCCCCACCTGTGGCGAGGCCGATCAACAGCCAGACCGCCCATTTCGTCAGGCGCAGCCTTATTTTGCGCGCATCCAGCTTTTTCTGGCGATGCAGGCGAAGACGGGCATTGCGATCGCCTTCGATCCAGCGTTCGACAAGGATGTAAAGATCCGTCCAGACCGTCTGCGGGCAGGCATAGCCGCACCAGACCCGCCCCATCGCTGAGGTGAACAGAAACAGCCCCAGCCCAGCCATGATCAGCAGGCCAGCGACGAAGTAAAACTCATGCGGCCAGATCTCGATCCAGAAGAAGTAAAAACGCCGATTGGCGAGATCGAGAAGCACCGCCTGATCTGGCAGTGACGGCCCACGATCCCAGCGAATCCAGGGTGTGACATAATAGATGCCCAACGTGACGATCAGGATGATCCATTTTAGATGTCGGAACGGGCCACTGACACGGCGCGGAAAAATCGGCTCCCTCGCAGCATAAAGGCTTGGCGCATCAGTTGAATTGGTCACAAAACAGGCTCCGGATGGTCTTCTGGCTGGTCCACCTCTGTCAGACTAGCAGAAACGCTACGTTGACGTGAATCAAACTGGCCGCTTTCCGTCTTGTTCCGACAATCTGCCGCAGGCCTCGCTAAGTCAGGGATTTGTCACGCATCCGACGCAGCCATTGCAGGAAATGGCGCGCCGCCGGGCGCATCACGTCTGGGCGAAACGCGATGTGATAGCCGCTTGGGCCGGGCTCACTGAACAGCTCGACCAGACGCCCGCTGTCGAGGTCTGCGGCGACAAAATCCCGCACAGCCACAGCACCCCCTGCCCGGCAAAAAGCGCATTCATCAACAAGGTGCCCGGCAGGACCACGCGCCCGGCTTTCATATCCGGTTCAACCCCGCGAGAGCGAAGCCAATGGCTGGCCTCATTCGTGCCAATCTCTTCCAGCCAGGGCAGGCTCAACAGATCCTGCGGCGTCTTGATCTCGCGATCGCGCAACAGACCGGGTGGCGCCACCACAACCATAGGCGATTGTAACAGCATCTCGGACTGCAATCCGGGCCTGGGCCCGGTGCGATAGCGCAAAGCAATATCAACACCGCCCGGTCGCAGCTCCACCAACTCGCCCTTTGGATCGATGGCAAGATCAATTTCAGGATGGCGGGTGCGAAAATCGGCCAGGCGTGGCATCAGCCAATAGGTCGCGAACATCGGCGTGCAGGCGATGTGCACCGAACGGCCGCCAGATGTCTGGGTCATCTCCTGCAAGGTGGAGCGGATTGCGCCAAACCCAACAGTCAGCGCCTGCGCCAAAGCCTCCCCGTCTGATGTCAATTGCAAGGCGCGGCCGCTACGGTCCAGAAGCGCGATATCTAGATGCGCCTTCAACGCACGCAGATGCTGACTTATGGCGGCGTGGCTTACATTCAACGCCTCTGCCGCCGCCACCACTCCACCCCGCTCTGCGAAGGCTGAGAATGCTCTGAGCGCCGCCAGCGGCGGCATATCACGCCACTCCATATGTTATCCTGGCTTACAGATTGGATTTCTTCCTGACCCGCATGAAGGCAAGGGGTGACGCAAGTATCGCAGCATAGACCCGTCTCAGGAGGTTCCCCAATCTTGACCGACATCTTCGCCCGCTCGATGCTGACCGCGACCCGCCATTCCGACCTGCCGGAGCGCCCGTTGCCGGCGCCTTTCGCCCACCGGAACGCCACCCCGGACGTCTTGCCCGCTGGATTCGCAAGGCCAAGGGATCCTTGAAAGACTGATCCCATCACAGAAAAAAGGCCCCCGCCAAACAGCAGAGGCCTTCGCGCTTCGGTTGGTGAGGAGCGGTTACTGACCGCCGCCCAAGCCGTGAACATAAATCGCAACGGCACGGATTTGCGCTTCGGACAAACGGGGGGTCCATGGCGGCATCACGCCATAGCGGCTGTAAGTCACCGTTTCGACCAGCGTGTCGTAGTCACCGCCATACAGCCAGATCGCATCCGCCAAGTTTGGCGCGCCCTGGAAGACGTCGCCTTCGCCCGCATCACCATGGCAGGCCGCACAATTGTCTTCATAGACAATCGCACCAGGCTCCACCGCGGCGGCATCGGCAGGCGTTTCGCCCGATAGCGTCATCACGAAGTTGGCGACTTGGGTGATTTCTTCTTCTTCAAGAATCTCCCCAAAAGCGGGCATCTCCGAATAGCGCGCATCGTCATCATCCTCGTTCCGGATGCCGTGGCTGATCGTGTAATGGATGTTTTCGATATCCCCACCCCACAGCCAGTCATCATCCAGCAGGTTCGGATAGCCCGAGGCCTGAACCCCCGCCGCGCCCGAGCCATGACACTGCGTACACCAAGTGCGGAACACCGCCGCGCCCGCCTGGGTGGCGTAGGTGTTCAGCTCCGGATCACCCGCAATCGCCGTCAGCTCGACCGAAGCCAACCGCTCATTGATTGCGGCATTGGCGGCTTCGGCTTCTTGCAGTTCTTCATCCACCAAAGCCCGCGAGGACCAGCCCAGAAGCCCGGTGCTGGCCCCGGTGATGCCGGGCCATGCGGGATAGGCGATGGTATAGCCGATCCCCCAGATAATGGTCAGGTAGAAAACCCAGACCCACCAGCGCGGCAACGGGTTGTTGAATTCCTCGATGCCATCCCAGCTGTGACCCGTTGTTGTCGGATCACCTTCGAATTTTTGCGAGGGTTTGCTCATTTCCCGTCCTCCTCGTCGGCGGGTTTGTCGTCATGCCGAAACGGGATGTCGGCACTATCCTCGTAGGTTTTGGTCGATCCGGGCCGGAACACCCAGATCACCACACCAATGAAGAAGACAAACAGCGCCAGCAGACCGTAGCTATCCGCCATTTCTCTGAGAAAGGTATATTCTTCCATGGGAGAGCCTCCTTACCGCGATGCGTCAGGCGTGAAGGTCGAGAAATCGACCAGCGTGCCCAGCATCTGCATATAGGCGATCAGCGCATCCGCCTCCGACACGCCCGGAGCGGTGTCGAAATTGCGGACATTCACGCTGTCTTCGCCATAGCGTTCCAACAGCCCGTCAAAATCGCTGTCCGGGTTGGCCTGATTGAGGAAGTCGGTCTGCGCATTGGCGATCATGTCTTCAGTGTAAGGCACACCCACAATGGCCATCGTCGACATCAGATCCCCGATGTAACGACCGTCAATCAGCGTCCGTTCAAGATAGCTATATTTCGGCATCACCGATTCCGGCACGACAGATTGCGGATTGCGGAAGTGCTGCACATGCCAGTCATCCGAATAGCGGCCACCGACGCGGGCCAGATCCGGCCCGGTCCGCTTTGACCCCCACTGGAACGGATGGTCCCATTTGGATTCCGCCGCCAGCGAATAATGGCCATAGCGCTCGACCTCGTCCCGCATCGGGCGGATCATCTGGCTGTGGCAGACATAGCAGCCTTCGCGCAGGTAGACCTCGCGCCCCGCCAGCTCAAGTGGCGTGTAGGGGCGCATCCCTTCGACTTCCTCGATCGTGTTTTCGAGGTAGAAGAGCGGGACCAGCTGCACGATGCCACCGATGGACACAACCAGGAAGCTGAACACCAAAAGCAGCGTCGCGTTGGTTTCCAGGATTTTATGTTTGTCCAGCATTGCCATGATCCGACCTCCTTATTCAGCCGGGACCGCGACGGTCAGGCTGGCCTCTTTGGCCGGCGCCTTCCGAACAGTCATCCACAGGTTGTAGCACATGATGATCGCCCCAGCGAGGTAGAGCACCCCACCAAATCCGCGCACCACATACATCGGGAACTTCGCAGCCACGGTGTCAGCGAAGGAGTTCACCAGGAAGCCGTTGGCATCCACTTCGCGCCACATCAG
The DNA here is from genome assembly GCA_013214715.1 of Paracoccaceae bacterium. Classification (GTDB taxonomy): domain Bacteria; phylum Pseudomonadota; class Alphaproteobacteria; order Rhodobacterales; family Rhodobacteraceae; genus JABSSB01. Next base: position 7,611 of record JABSSB010000175.1, read on the forward strand.
GCCTTCCATGATCCCGGTCACCCACATCGACGCGGCGTAGAGCACAATGCCGATCGTGGCGAGCCAGAAGTGCCAGGACACCATCTGTAGCGAATAGAGCCGCTCACGCTTCCACAGCACAGGCACTAGGAAGTAGAGCGCGCCAAAGGTGATCATGCCGTTCCAGCCAAGGGCGCCGGAATGCACGTGACCAATCGTCCAATCGGTATAGTGCGACAGGGAGTTGACCGCGCGGATCGACATCATCGGGCCTTCAAAGGTCGACATGCCGTAGAACCCGACCGAGATCACCATCATCCGGATCACCGGATCTGTGCGCAACTTGTCCCACGCACCCGACAAGGTCATCAGGCCGTTGATCATGCCACCCCAGGAGGGCATCCACAGCACGACCGAGAACACCATGCCCAGCGTCGAGGCCCAGTCAGGCAAAGCCGTGTAATGAAGGTGATGCGGTCCAGCCCAGATATACAGGAAGATCAGCGACCAGAAGTGGATGATCGACAGCTTGTAGGAATACACAGGCCGTTCGGCCCGCTTGGGGATGAAGTAATACATCATCCCCAGAAACCCGGCGGTCAGGAAGAAGCCCACAGCGTTGTGGCCATACCACCACTGTGTCATCGCATCCCGTACACCGCCCCAGACGATAACCGATTTCGACCCCCAGATAGAGACGGGAATGGTCAGATTGTTGACCACATGAAGCATGGCCACCGTAACGATGAAGGCCAGATAAAACCAGTTTGCCACATAGATATGCGGCTCCTTGCGCTTGATGATCGTTCCAAGGAACACCGCCAGATATGACACCCAGACGACCGTCAGCCACAAATCAACATACCATTCAGGTTCGGCATATTCCTTGGACTGGGTCCCGCCCAGCAGATAGCCGGTGGCCGCCAGCACGATAAAGAGTTGGTAGCCCCAGAACACGAACCAGGCGAGGTTGCCGCCCCAAAGCCGCACGGCCGAGGTGCGCTGCACCACGTAGAACGAGGTGGCCAGAAGCGCGTTGCCGCCAAAGGCAAAAATCACCGCCGAGGTATGCAGCGGGCGCAGGCGACCGAAGTTGCCGATGCCTTGCGTCCATTCGAAATTCAGCACCGGAAACGCCAGTTGAAAGGCGATCACAACGCCCACAAGAAACCCGACGACACCCCAGAAGGCCGTTGCGATCACGCCATAGCGCACCACGTCATCGAAATACTCGTGTTCGTTTGGACCGGATGCGAGCTGGGGTTCCCCTACAGTGCGCAGCGTATAAAGGAACATCACACCCGCGATGACCATGATCAAAATAGCATGCACCATGTAAGCCGGATCGCGCGCGTAATTGGCCGCGATCATCGCAAACAGCGTGACCAGACCAAGCGCAACAAGCTTGATATAGTTTGACATTTCTCGTCCCTTTGTCACGTCCCCGCGTGCTTTTCTCGGCTCGTGAGGTGGCTACAGACTAAATACCGTTTGCCGGAGTGGGACTTCCCCGGCCTTGATCTGCGTCAAAACCCGAGCAAGTGATCCGTGACAATCATGCCTTCACAGAGTTTTTGCGTGCGATGTCATTACAAAGACCCGGGGCTATTTTCAGGCAGAGGACGCACCCGTGACGTATAAACCCGTGTTCAGCTTTGTGTCCGATCCCGATCTGGCCCAGCCCACGCTGCGCCATTTGGCCGCGCAGGCCGATTTGTGGGATGCCCACGCAGATCTGCTGTGTCTTGGCATCGACCGGTCATAGGCGGGATATTACTATGCTTGCGCCAACGCGCTTTTGCTGCAGGATTCGATCACCCGTGCGCAAGCGGATGCAGCAGAAATGAAAGCGAAGCTGGTCCCCGAACTAGAGCATCTGGTGCTCCGGGGTGAGATTGAAACCGGAGCGGCCCAACAGGCGGATCTGAACCGCGCTGTCGCCATACGCGCCAGATTCGTGGATCTCGTCGTTCTGCCCAAAGCCTATGGCACTGACTGCGGCATGGATCTTGAGGTCTTTGTTGAAGCGTCCATGTTCGAAGTCCGGGCAC
>JABSSB010000176.1:0-1604 GCA_013214715.1 Paracoccaceae bacterium
CTTCGTCCAGCCACTCCGGCAAAGCCGCAATCCGCGCCTTGATCCCGTTAATATTGAAGCTTGCGATCTTCATGCCCAACCCTTATTCGTTTGAAGCGGAGATGGTCCGTTTGTCTGTCCTATGTCAATGCTGGTCCGCATCCTCCATGCAAAATCATTGCTACATGTTTAGTTAGTTCAACTCGTGCTTTTGTGTTTCAAACCAATCTGCGCTAGAGGATCCGTTGGTGATTTCAAAACTGCTACCCTGTCACCGCCGAATTGACACCAACTATGACAGGCAACCCAAATCGGATTTTTTTGCGACCTTACAGAATGCTTTTCTTCTAGTTTTCGCCTTGTCCGTATTTTCTCGATTGCCGGTGCTCTTCATCGATTTCAGTCGCCATAAGATCGTCTACAATCAATATGAAGGCCACTCGCCTCTCAAGACTTGGCTGCATGAAACCTTCCCTCTTCTTCTGCGTGGGTTATGGAGCGATGTCGGTTTTGCCGTGATCTGCGCAATTGGGCTGACATTTGCCGTTTTGACCGTCAAGCGTAGCGGCGTGGCCGTCGCTTTTGCGTTGGTCTTGGCGGTCGTCTATGCAGCAAATGCCACCCATCACTTGTATAATCTTTCGGATCTCAGTTTCTCCGACGCCCCCATGCTGACGGACGAAACCTTTCTCACCTCTGCGCTTGGCATCCCATGGCTTTGGGCTTTTGCGGCCGCGAATTTTGTATTTGTTGGGTTGATAAGCATATTGTGCAGAAGATTTTCCACAGCGAAGATTGCTACATATGTCTGTCTTGCAGCTGGTCTCCTCATTATAGTTTTCAGGCCTGAGTATGAAGTGTCGCAACCCGAATGGATGCAAAAAAACCTGTTCCTGCCTGCATCGGTCGGGACGCATGAAACGCTCGGGTATGACGTGCCCGACCTCGTCGCTTCGATACCAAGTCAGCCTTTGGACACGCCCGGTCACAATCTGTTGGTGATCTATCTCGAAGGTGTGTCTGCCCTAAGCATCCATGCCGACAGCATGCCGTTTTTACACGCCTTGAAAGCAGAGGCGCTTACACTTGACCGATATATCGGGCCGCAGCTACTGACTAGCCGGGGGCTTTATGCCTCTCTGACCTCGCACATGCCGGGATTTGCTTTTGGTGACACGCGATGGGCCGCGTTGAACGTCGACTCGCCGGAACGACGCACCGCCCTTCCACGCGCCATGTCCGACGCTGGATATCACAGCAGTTTCCTGCAGGCCGCCCCACTCGCCTTTATGCAGAAAGATAGGATACTGCCGTTGCTGGGCTTTGATGAGGTGTATGGGTTGGAGCATGTCCCCGGCCAAGAATTTGACGGGTTTTGGGGGCAATCAGACGTGAACTTTCTGGCTCGCCTTGGAAATCACATCCTTGAAACCGATGCCGCACAGGCGCGTTGGTTCATCGCCGGTCTGACAGTCGGCACCCATGCGCCTTACATTGTTGATCGGCCCGCCGGGACAACAAAAACCGACCGCCAACTGGCTTTGGCCGCAGCGGATCGTGCACTTGAAAGCCTGCTTAAGCAGCTAGACAGCTCAGGTGTGTTGAACAACACCGTCATTGCCATC
>JABSSB010000176.1:1700-9618 GCA_013214715.1 Paracoccaceae bacterium
TCGCTCGCAGGATTGCTAAAAACACTTGTCGGCTCCGAACCGGAAAGCTGGAAAGATGATCTTCGCGACCAGTCTGTCTTTGCCTTTGGTAATGGCTTCAGCAGCAAGTTTTTCCTATTTGACTCAGATCGCGAAGAGTTTCTGACCTGTCGCAGCACGACGATGCTTTGCGGGTTATATCGTGGGGTCAAAGACCCGCTGGCACATCCGCCGGAAATGTCACCCGAAGCCCTAGGGTACCTGCCTGATCTCAAACGCTTCGTGGATGAGTTGGAAGGCTCCTAGCAGCCAGTCTTACATCGAAAAGGACGTGCCGCACCCGCAGGAGCTGGACGCATTGGGGTTGTTGATCACGAACCGCGCGCCGATCAGCTCATCGGAAAAATCGATCACCGCATCAGCCAGAAACGGCAGCGACACTGCGTCGACCAGAACCTTTTCGCCCGCCCCTTCCAGAACCAGATCGTCTGCTGCGGGCTCATCCAGATCGATATTATACTGAAAGCCGGAACAGCCGCCGCCTTCAACCGCCACGCGCAGCGCCTTACCCTGTGCCGAGGCTCCGATTTCGGCCAGACGTTCAAAGGCGCGGTCTGTCACCTTGGGGGGGATGTGCATCGGGTGTCTCCGGACGGTTTTCATAATCTCGCAATCGCAATATAGAAAACCGAACCAGAGCCGACAAGGACAGGCCATGACACGCGCGCCTTTTGCCTCCGATCCCGACCGCCTGCGCGGGCGACGCATCGCCGAAACCGAATACAGCTTTCGCTCGCCCTTTCAACGCGATCGCGACCGGATCATCCATGCCTCGGCCTTCCGCCGGCTGAAACACAAGACGCAGGTCTTTGTCGAACATGAGGGCGACAATTATCGCACCCGCCTGACCCATTCGATCGAAGTCGCGCAGGTGGCCCGCACCATTGCAGGCGCGCTGGGGCTGGATACCGACCTGACCGAAGCCGTGGCGCTGGCCCATGATCTGGGCCATACGCCCTTTGGGCACACGGGCGAAGACGCTCTGGCCGAGATGATGGCCCCCTATGGCGGCTTTGATCACAACGCCCAGACCATCCGCATCGTGACCCGTCTGGAAAAGCATTATGCGCAGTTCGACGGGCTCAACCTGACATGGGAATCGCTGGAAGGCATCGCCAAGCATAATGGCCCGGTCACCGGCCCACTGCCCTGGGCGCTGCAGGCCTGTCAGGCAGAGATGGATCTGGAACTGGACACCCATGCCAGCGCCGAAGCGCAGGTTGCGGCGCTGTCCGATGACATCGCCTACAACAATCACGATCTGCATGACGGGCTGCGCGCAGGGCTATTCACCGACGAAGAGATTTGCGCGTTGCCCCTGGTTGGCGGTGCCTATGCCGAAGTGGACGCGACTTATCCCGGCCTTGATGGCAATCGCCGGCGGCACGAAGCCCTGCGGCGGGTTTTCGGCGCGATGGTGGGAGATGTGATCGCAACATCGCAGGCGAGGCTCGACTCCGCTGCACCCGAAGATGTCGCCGCGATCCGTCACCTCGATCATCAGGTCATCGCCTTTTCAGACCGGATGACCGCCGATATTCAGGACATCCGGCGTTTCCTGTTCACCCGCATGTATCGCGCGCCTTCGGTGATGATAATCCGCGAAGAGGTGACACAGGTGGTCAAGGATCTGTTTGCCCATTGGATGGCCCACCCGTTCGAAATGCCCGCGCGCTGGCATGACGAAATCCATTCCTGTCAACGCAATGACACCGCCCTGGCGCGGCTGGTCAGCGATTACGTCGCCGGGATGACGGACCGTTTCGCGCTCAAGGAGCATGACCGGCTATTCGGGTGACGCGTGCCACCAAAGCCTCCACACCGCAGGGCTGCTCGGCCTAACACGCGCTTAAGCCCCCGCAGGTAGAGTTAGGCAGGCCGGTTGCGCCGGAAACTGACGGCGTTGCAGGGCGCGGGCTGATCGGGCCCTGACCGGTCCAACTTGCTGTAACAGGCGATTGCATCCGCCCTGCAGCAGGCTTATATTCACATTGTCCTTCGGGACTATGGACATAAACGCGCTCGTAATAAGCGGATCGGACCCGGGGGCGGTACCCGGCGGCTCCACCAAAATCCTTCGTTTGGGGATCATGGGGCCGAAACAGGATCGACGAACGTCTAAAGGGGTTAGCTTTGTCTCGGCTGTCTGCCACCGTTACCGGCGAAAACAGTACAATTGCAAACGACAATCGTGCTCCGGTGGCCGTTGCTGCGTAAGCAGTAACCAAACCGAAATCTTAAGCCCTGTCGCCTAGCCGCGGCAGGCGGGGTCCGCAGGAACCTGGCAACAGAATCCTGCATTTCCCTTTTTCAGGCAGTAACGTCCGGGCGCTCCAGACCAAAGATCGCCTTGGCCTCGACGGCGACCTCATCATCCTCCAGAACCCGCATCCCGTCTGCGAACTCGGGCAGATGCTTGAACCGTTCATCCGTCTTCAAGGCCGAGGCGTCAAAAGGCGGTTGGGTCCAGCGCCGTATATAATGGCCGGGCCGCTGCAGCAGCCGCGCCCAGATCTGCGGGCTGAACAGTACCCCCGGATTGGTCAAAAGGCTGGCATAGCTTTTGCGCGGCTTACCCTCGAAAGAGCTGCCACCGCCCTGCCCGGTGACCTGCGCCAGCCCCGCATCGCTGAACACCCCACCCAAACGCGCGGCGATCTCCTGCCGGTAACTTTGATCCGCCACCCAACGGTCATACAGGATGAACGCTTCGGGCTCCTGATGATAGGCCCGCGCAAAGCCCAGCCAGTTGGCGCGAAAATCCTCCCAGCGCGGAGAACTTGACAAGCCCCCCTTTCGATGACCGGCCAAACGGCTGGCCCAAAGGTTATAGGGGCTGCGAAAGACATGCACGCGCAGGGCATCGGCCAGAAGGGCGCTGTCTTGCGCGATCACCACGCTGTCGATCAACGCATCCGCCGCCCCGTCGCTTTTGCCCAACGTATCTTCGAACGACACCAGCGCCACGCCGTCCAGCGCCTCAAGCGCAGCGATGAAATCAGGATCGGTCAGAACATCATGACGTTGATTGTTGAAATGATGCACCTGATCGAACAGCCCGCTGATCCAGTTCATCACGCCATGATTGCCCGAGCGTTGCATCCCGATAACAACGATCACCTGCCCCATAAACCTCACCCTCTTCCGCCATGCCATAAATGCAGGCCACTGCGGCGAGAGATGGCAAACTCTCTGGCAGCGCGCAACAGGTGATGGCGGCAGACCGGCTTTGTGCCCGGCTGAGGCAGAGATCATTTGACAGCGCCCGCCGCAATGCCCAACAACGCAGCAGGTGCGTGAGCGTGGGGGCAGATCCAATGGACCAATCCGGAAATCGCATCAGGCACATATCCGAAGATGACAGGCCCGGTTACCCAGAGATGGCGCGCGTCTTTGGCCGCATCGGCATTCTCTCCTTTGGCGGGCCTGCCGCGCAGATCGCATTGATGCATCGCGAATTGGTGGAAGAACGACCCTGGCTGGAGGATCAGACCTTCCTACGGGCCCTGTCGCTCTGCATGATGTTGCCGGGGCCCGAGGCGATGCAACTGGCTACCTATTGCGGTTGGCGCCTGCGCGGAGTGACCGGCGGGCTGATCGCTGGCGGGCTTTTCGTGCTGCCCGGCGCGCTGGTGATTGCCGCGCTGGTCTGGCTCTATGCCGCCTATGGGGACCTGCCGCTGGTCAGTGCCGCATTTTTGGGCATCAAGGCGGCTGTGATCGCCATTGTCCTGCAGGCGCTGATCCGCCTGTCGGGGCGCGCTTTTCCCAAATCGGATGGGCCATGGCTGGCGGGGATGGCGTTTCTGGCCATATTCGCACTGAACCTGCCCTTTCCTGTGATCATCGCGGCGGCGGCGTTTTGGGGGTGGGTGCAGGCCGATACCGTCACCGACACGGCCCCGGTCGCACGCCCGTCGGGTCTGGGCGTGCTGCGCATTGTGACGCTTTGGGGTGGGCTTTGGCTGCTGCCCTTGGCGGTGCTGAGCGTCACCGGTCCAGTCCTTCTGGCCGATCTGGGATGGTTCTTTGCCAAGCTCGCCGTGGTTACTTTTGGCGGGGCCTATGCGGTGCTGGCCTATATGACCCAAACGGTTGTCAGCGACTATGGCTGGCTGACCACCGGGCAGATGATCGACGCGCTTGGGCTGGCCGAAACCACACCTGGCCCTTTGATCCTTGTGACCCAGTTTGTCGCGATGCTGACAACCCAGCTTCAGGGCGGTGTGGGGCTGGCCCTTGCGGCGGGGCTCGTGGCGCTTTGGGCCACGTTCGTGCCCTGCTTTCTGTGGATTTTTCTGGCCGGGCCATATGTGGACTGGATCGCGGTCCAGCCCCGGCTGGCAGGGGCGTTGCAGGCGGTCACGGCGGCTGTGGTGGGGGTGATCGCCAACCTGTCGCTATGGTTTGCGCTGCATGTGATCTTTGCCGATCTCACGCAGCTTGGCTTTGGGCCGGTCCAGATGCCCTGGCCTGTCTGGTCCAGCCTCGACCCATCAGCGGTGATCCTGACCGGGCTGGCGGCGGTGTTGCTCCTGCCTCTCAAACGCGGCCCGGCCGAGGTTCTGGCCCTCATGGCCGCAGCCGCTTTGGGCTTGTCTTTTGTGATGGCGTAAATCACCACTGACAGAATTGGCCGCAAGACTTTTGTTTCCCGCCGAATCTTCTATGGTAAACACAGGTGAAGGAGAGCGCATGTCCGCAGAGATCGACTATGGCAACCTGATGCACCGCGCGATGCGCGGGTTGATCCGGTCCGTGCTGGATGATGTGGCCGAAACTGGCCTGCCGGGCGATCATCATTTCTTCATCACCTTCGACACCCGCCACCCAGATGTTGCGCTGGCCGATTGGCTGCGCGACCGCTATCCGGACGACATGACCGTGGTTATGCAGCATTGGTTTGAAAATCTGGATGTCAGCGATGATGGCTTTGCCGTGACGCTGAATTTCGGCGACCAGCCAGAGCCGCTCTATATCCCGTTTGACGCGATCCGCACCTTTGTCGATCCGTCAGTCGAATTCGGCCTGCGTTTTGAATCGGCCGAAGACGAAGATGAGGACGAGGCAGATGTCTCGCTGGCGCCGCTGCCCGATCCGCTCGCCGGCAAACCTGTCGACGAGCCGCAGGACGACGCACCGAAACAGGATGCCGAGATCGTCTCTCTGGACAGTTTCCGCAAGACCTGAGCGCCGCGCGGCCCTAGCCTGCGATCACTGCTTCTGACGCGCTAGGAAGGCCTCGACGGTTTTCATCTTTTTGCCATTACGAAAGCGCCGGAATTCCAGCTCGAGCCCGCCTTCGACCAGCGTGCGGCGGTATTCCTGCATCTCGTAGCCGCCCTGTTCGCCAATGAACATAGAATAGACGGTCAGGGTCTTCCCCTGCAGCTGCGCCCAGACATAGGGGTCGCCCTTCATCGGATCAAGCTGCACGGAATGGCCAAAGACATTGGTCCCCATGGCCGCCGCATACACGCCGTCGCGATCTGAGGGCACGAAATCGATCGTGTAGCTGATATCCTTCACCCGCCCGTCCGAGCGGTAGCTGACCGTTTTCCAGGTCAGCGTGAAGTTGTCGCGCTGCTGGGCGGAAAACACCACGCTCAGGTCGCGCAGGGACATTTCTCCGGACGCGTTTTCCACCTCAGCCCAGCCGCTATAGGTGCCGATGAAATCCTCCAGCGCCGCGGCGCGCAGCGGGCTGAGTAGCCCCATCAGGCAGATCAGGCTCATCCCCGCCAGCAGGCGAAGCGGCAACAGCATCGGTGCAGGAGCAGTCAGGCTGCGGGCAATGGCTGGCATGGAAATCCTCCGCGGGGCGTAAAATGCGCTTGTGGGACACCATATGACCGCAAGCGCCACACGCCAAGGGTCAGTTAGCGCCCGCATGCGTTGCGCCATGTCGCAGCCCGCGTTAAACCGCCCGCGACAGTGACGACTATGACGGAGGCCCCCATGTCCCAGACCCGCACCGAATCCGACAGTTTTGGCCCGCTGGAGGTGCCCAGCGACAAATATTGGGGGGCGCAGACGCAACGCTCGATCATGAATTTTCCTATTGGATGGGAAACCCAGCCCATAGCGATCGTGCGCGCTTTGGGCGTGATCAAAAAGGCGTGTGCGCAGGCAAACATGGCCAATGGCTCGCTGGATGAAACCCGCGGCACTGCCATCGTGCAAGCCGCCGGAGAGGTGTTTGAGGGCAAGTTTGACGACAATTTCCCGCTGGTCGTCTGGCAGACCGGCTCGGGCACGCAGTCGAACATGAACTCCAACGAGGTGATCGCCAACCGCGCCATCGAAATTCTGGGCGGCGTGATCGGCTCGAAAGATCCGGTCCATCCCAATGATCATTGCAATATGGGCCAGTCCTCAAACGACACCTTTCCCACGGCCATGCATATCGCCACCGCCATGTCGGTGCGCGACGTGCTGATGCCGGGGCTGAGAAAATTGCTGGCGGGTCTTGATGCCAAGGCCGAAGAGTTCAAGGACATCATCAAGATCGGCCGCACCCACACGCAGGACGCCACCCCGCTCACGCTGGGGCAGGAATTCTCTGGCTATGCCCACCAGATCCGTCAGGGTATCGCCCGTGTCGAAGCGGCCATGCCTGGCATTTATGAACTGGCCCAGGGCGGCACGGCCGTTGGCACCGGGCTGAACACCAAGCCCGGCTGGGGCGAAGCCGTGGCGGCCAATATGGCCGAGATCACCGGCCTGCCCTTCAAGACCGCGCCCAACAAGTTTGAAGCCTTGGCCGCGCATGATGCGATGGTCTTCCTGTCGGGCGCTTTGGCGACGGTGGCGGGCAGCTGCTACAAGATCGCCAACGACATCCGTTTCCTGGGCTCCGGCCCCCGCTCGGGCCTTGGCGAATTGGTGCTGCCGGAAAATGAGCCGGGCAGCTCGATCATGCCGGGCAAGGTTAACCCGACCCAGGCCGAGGCGCTGACGCAGGTGGCCGCGCATGTGATGGGCAATGACGCGGCGATCAAATTCGCAGGCTCGCAGGGGCATTTCGAGCTGAACGTCTATAATCCGATGATGTCCTACAACCTGCTGCAGTCGATCCAGCTGCTGGGCGATGCCACCGCGTCGTTTACGGACCGGATGCTGTCGGGCATTCAGGCCAATGAGCCGCGCATCGACAAGCTGATGAAGGAAAGCCTGATGCTGGTCACCGCGCTGGCGCCCGAGATCGGCTATGACAATGCCACCACGGTCGCCAAGACAGCGCATAAAAATGGCACCACCCTGCGCGAAGAGGCGGTGAAGCTGGGCTTTGTCGATGAAGAGACCTTTGATCGTGTCGTCCGCCCGGAGCAAATGATCGGTCCGAAATAATCTCCCATGCCCTCGCGGGGGCATGACGCACCTTTTATGCAGCGGCGGTCCCACGGGCCGTCGCTTTTTTATGGCAGTGCCCGCAGGTTGCGTTTGGTGTGACTACTGCCTTTTTGAAAATGATCGATTTATAGCACACCCAATACAAACGCTTTGTCCCACTAAGTAGTGGAAAGACAGCCAAGTCTCTTGACCGCTATTTTGGGTGGTTTAACGCGGCCGCATTAGAATGATACCAGAGATAACACTGGGATTTTTCCCCTAACTCAAAGAGATAAAAGACTTTAAAAGCATCGCCAGAGCGCTTGATTAACCATTCCTGAAACTCGAAAAGCCTTGGAATGCAATTTCAGGACAACTCTTAATGACTTATACGAATAGCGAACAATACTCGGTGTCCCTGACTTTGGAGGAAGCTCTGGAGCACATCCAGTAACCAATTAGATTTCCACGGCTACCCCTTGGCCGTTGCCCAAACCGCGATTCGCAAGGTGTTATCCGAATGGCATAATGAAACGCGCAACCCGCA
>JABSSB010000177.1 GCA_013214715.1 Paracoccaceae bacterium
CGGGTGTGCCGCCTATGCTGGGCTTCTTTGCCAAGCTGGGCGTATGGCAGGCAGCTGTATCGGCGGATCTGTTCGGTCTGGTCGTGGCCTCGGCGATTTCCTCGGCGATTGGCGCCTATTACTATCTGCGCATCGTCTATCTGATGTATTTTGGCGAAGAAACCGACACGCTGGATACGCGTAATGATGCGCTTTTGCTGCATGGGGTGCTGATGGCCTCGGCGGCAGCGATGGTGCTGGGTGTGATCAACCTTCTGGGCGTCGATACGGCGGCCTCGGCGGCGGCGGCAGCCCTTGTCAACTAAGGTGGGTTGGCCGTCCGGCTATCGAAAGCTTCTGTTGGATGAGGTCGACAGCACCCTGAACGAAGCCGCTCGCATCGCGCCCTATATCGAAGATCCGGTCTGGATTCTGGCGAAACGACAGACCTCGGCGCGCGGGCGGCGTGGCCGTGCCTGGCAAAGCCCGGAAGGCAATCTGTCCGCCACGCTGGTCCTGCGCCCGAATGAAAGCCCCGACCGCGCTGCGTTGCGCAGCTTCGTGGCGGCACTGGCGCTTTATGATGCCTGCGTGACACTGACCGGCCGGGCCGAGTCCCTGTCGCTGAAATGGCCCAATGACGTTCTGTTCAACGGTGGCAAGCTGGCAGGCATCTTGCTGGAAAGCTCTGGTCAGGGCGGCGTGCTGGAGCGGTTGAGCATCGGTATCGGCGTGAACCTCGCTGAAGCGCCGGGCGCAGATCAGGTCGAAGACGGCGCGTTGCGCCCGGTTTGCATCGCGTCTGAGACTGGCCTGACCATCACGCCCGAAGATTTTCTGACCCATCTTGCTCAGGCTTATGCCGTGTGGGAGGCGCGTTTCGCCAGCTATGGCTTTGCCCCCATCCGCGACGCCTGGCTGTCCCGCGCCGCCCGGTTGGGAGAGACCATAACCGCCCGCACAGGCACCTCGGAAACGGTGGGGCGGTTTGAAACGGTGGACGAGACAGGCAACCTTGTCTTAAACACCGCCAAAGGCCGCGCGGCGATCCCGGCGGCGGATATCTATTTCTAGAGGTTGGGCCGATGCTCTTGGCGATTGATTGCGGGAACACCAACACCGTATTCTCGATCTGGGATGGGGAGCAGTTTCTGGCCACTTGGCGCACGGCCACCGAATGGCAGCGCACAGCGGATCAGTATTATGTGTGGCTCTCCACCCTAATGTCGCTGCACAAACTGGATGTGCAAATCACCGATATGATCGTGTCCTCGACCGTGCCGCGCGTGGTGTTCAACCTGCGTGTGCTGGGCGATCGCTATTTCAACACGCGGCCGATGGTGGTGGGTAAACCCGCCTGCCTGTTGCCTGTTGCGGTGCGGGTAGATGCGGGCACGGCGGTCGGACCCGACCGACTGGTGAACACGGTGGCGGGGCATGACCTTTATGGTGGCGACCTGATCATGGTCGATTTCGGCACCGCCACGACCTTTGATGTGGTCGATCACGATGGCGCCTATATTGGGGGGGTGATCTCTCCGGGCGTGAATCTGAGCCTTGAGGCCCTGCATCAGGCGGCGGCAGCGCTGCCGCATGTGGATATTTCCAAGCCTCAGAACGTGATTGGCACAAATACCGTGGCCTGCATGCAATCGGGTGTGTTCTGGGGCTATATCGGGCTGGTCCGCGAGATTTGCACGCGGATCAAAGGCGAACATGGCCGCCCGATGAAAGTGATTTCAACAGGCGGGCTGGCGCCGCTTTTCCAGCAAAGCGAGGCGTTGTTCGACGCCTTTGAGGATGATCTGACAATGCACGGTCTGACCGTGATCTATAACTATAACAAAGAGAGGGCCTGACCCTTTGACCAACCGACTGATTTACATGCCCCTCGGCGGCGCCGGGGAAATTGGCATGAACGCCTATGTCTATGGCTATGGCCCCGAGGATGAGGAACGTCTGATCCTTGTGGATCTTGGCGTGACCTTCCCGGATATGGACACGACCCCGGGCGTGGATCTGATCCTGCCGGACATGACCTGGCTGAAGGAAAACCGCCATCGCCTTGAGGCGATTTTCATCACCCATGCGCATGAGGACCATATCGGGGCCGTCTCGCATCTATGGGAAGAGTTGGGCGCACCCGTGGTTCATGCCCGCGCCTTCACAGCCAATATCCTGCGCCAAAAGATGAGCGAATATGCTCATGACTTACGCTCGGTCGTGACGGCTTCGGCCTGGCCAGAACAGATCACAGCGGGACCGTTCAAGGTGGGGTTCCTGCCCATTTCGCATTCCGTGCCCGAAAGCGCTGGTCTCGTCATTGACTGCCCCGACGGGCGCGTCGTTCATAGCGGGGACTTCAAGCTGGACCCGAACCCGGTGGTGGGGGAGCCCTTTGACCCCGAGGTGTGGGCCGAGGTCGCCAAGCCCGGCGTGAAGGCGCTGGTCTGCGATAGCACCAATGTCTTTTCAGATCATCCGGGACGGTCGGAAAGTGAGATTGGGGCTGCGATCGAAACCCTGATTGCCGCGCAGCAAGGCATGGTGGTGGCGACGACCTTTGCCTCCAACGTGGCGCGGCTGAAGACATTGGCGGAAGCCGGGCACAGGGCTGGGCGCTCGGTCGTTTTGCTGGGCCGGGCGATGCGGCGCATGGTGACGGCGGCGATTGAAACCGGGGTGATGGATGGCTTTCCCAAAGTGGTCTCGCCCGAGGATGCGCGCGACATTCCCCGCCAGAACCTGATGGTGCTGGCTACCGGAAGCCAGGGCGAACGCCGTGCCGCCACCGCGCAGCTGGCGCGCGGCAAGTTCAACGGGTTCGAGTTGAAAGAGGGCGATCTGTTCCTGTTTTCGTCGAAAACCATTCCGGGGAACGAGCGTGGAGTGATTGCGATCATCAACCAGTTTTCGGAACGCGGTGTGGATGTGGTCGATGATGCCAGCGGCAAATACCATGTCTCGGGCCATGCCAACCGCCCGGATCTGCAACGTCTGCATCAGATCATGGCGCCTCAGATGGTGATCCCCATGCATGGCGAGCATCGCCATTTGCGGGAACATGCCAAGCTGGCGGGGCAGGGTGGCTTTACGTCGGTCATTGCCGTGAATGGCACGATGCTGGACCTGTCGGGCAATGCGCCCAGCGTGGCGGGCTATGTCGAAACCGGGCGCACCTATCTGGATGGCTCTGCCAAGATTGGCGCGCTGGATGGGATCGTGCGGGATCGCATTCGTATGGCGCTGAACGGCCACGTTATGGTGTCGCTGATTCTGGATGAAGATGACGACCCGTTGGGGGAGCCGTGGTGCGAGCTGATGGGCTTGCCGCAGCAAGGCAGCTCAAACGCGCCTCTGGCCGATGTGCTGGAAGAAGATCTGGATCAGTTTGTGCGTCGGGCCGATGCGAAGACCATGGCCGATGATGACAAGCTGGAAGAAGGCTTGCGCCGCGTCGCGCGTCAGACCGCGCAGCTTGAGATCGGTAAGAAGCCCGAGGTGACGGTGGTGATCAGCCGGATGGGCTGATCATGGCAGGGAGCGCTCCCGCCGCGTCCCTCCCTTTGGTCGGTCCCGTTGGGCCCGGCGCGCGCCGCTGTCACGGCGCGCGCGGTTGCATTTGGGCCCGCGGTCTTTCACTCGATCGATGCTTTGGTGCAGACGCTGTCTGGCTGGACCCGGACATTGCCTCACAAGCTCGGGTGCCAGTGCTTCATGATACCACAAAACTCTTTGGCGCTTGCGGTGAAACGATCAAAGACAGAGGCACTATGGGTCTGAAAATACGCCAGAATAGCGCTGGCATTGTGAAGCCTATCGCAGGGTGTGACCAACAACGCAGCCTATGATTCTCCCGAAAAGCCTGCACTCTACGCCAGTTTGCGAGCTTGGCACCACGCATGACTCGCAGGACCGTCGCATGGATGATGGTAACCGGCAACGCATGGATATGTGCTGCCGTTGGACACTCACAGGGTCAAGACTTGGAAAACGCCCGTGATACGCAAAACGACCCTGTCGACCTGGCGCATGAAATGGCTGTGATGAAAGGGGCGGGATGTCCCGCTGCCATCACCCTGGCAGAACCCCTTTCACCTTGGGGTCAGGCCGCGCTGGCGGCGCGGCGCTCATCAAAGCTCATGGCGATGAATTCGGGCATGTGATCGCCCATGCCCACGACCTTCGCCCCGCTGTCGTCACGATCACGCCGACGATCCCGGCCACTGCCCCGGCGGCTTCGTCCGCGGCTTGGTTTATCCTCGCTCGGCGCTTTTTCGGCGCTGGTGGCCACCGGCTCGGGCTTGGGTTTGTCTGCCTTCGGCTCTGGCGCCTTTACCGGATTGTCGACGCGCGGGATATCCTTCTGCACCAGCGCCTCGATCGCGGTAAGATTCTTTTCGTCCCGCGATGAGCAGATCATAAGCGCCTTGCCATCGCGCCCGGCGCGGCCCGTACGGCCGATGCGATGCACATAGTCTTCGGCATGGCCCGGCACGTCGAAATTGAACACATGGCTGACCGAGGGCACATCCAAACCCCGCGCAGCGACGTCCGAGGCCACGAGGAAGCGCAGTGTTCCATCGCGGAACCCATCCAGCGTTTTCATGCGCTGGCTTTGGTCCAGATCGCCATGGATTGGAGCCGCATCATAGCCATATTTCTTGAGCGATTTCGCAACGATATCGACATCGGTCTTGCGATTGCAGAAGATGATGGCATTGGTGCAGCTGTCGCCCTCACCGTCGATCAGAGCGCGCAGCACCTTACGCTTCTCTGTGCCTTCGCGATCGCGCCGCGAGGCTTTGAACATCACCACACCCTGTTCGATCCGTTCATTCGTCGTGGCCTGACGCGCGACTTCAATCCGGGCCGGGGCCGACAGGAAGGTGTTGGTGATCCGTTCAATCTCGGGCGCCATCGTGGCCGAGAAGAACAGCGTCTGGCGCGTAAACGGCGTCAGCGAAAAGATCCGTTCGATATCGGGAATGAACCCCATATCCAGCATCCGGTCTGCCTCATCAACCACCATGATTTCGATGCCAGTCAGCAGCAGCTTGCCGCGTTCGAAATGATCCAGCAACCGGCCCGGAGTGGCGATCAGAACATCCACGCCCCGGTCGATCAGCGCATCCTGTTCCTTGAACGACACGCCGCCGATCAGAAGCGCCTTTGTCAGTTTGACGTATTTCGAATAGGTGTCGAAGTTTTCGGCCACCTGCGCGGCCAGTTCCCGCGTCGGGCACAGCACCAGAGAACGGGGCATTCGCGCCCGCGCGCGCCCCCGCGCCAGCCGGGTAATCATTGGCAGCGTGAAGCTGGCTGTTTTGCCTGTGCCGGTCTGGGCGATGCCAAGGACGTCACGGGCTTCCAATGCTGGAGGGATCGCGCCTTCCTGAATGGGCGTGGGCGATTCATAGCCCGCTTCTTCAACTGCTTTGAGAACCTTGGGGTTCAACTTCAGATCAGCAAATTTTGTCATCGGTGTCCGTAAAGGTTGCGGACACATCACTTGGCCCGCACGTCTGTCGTCAGTCCCGGACCATCATGGCGCGGGCGCCGGGAAAGGCGCGCTCGGGTGTGCTGCACTTATCAAAACTCAGTCACTGCGTCAAATCTGTCGCAAAGCGGGCGTGTCAGATCATCATTTCCTTGGTCGCGCTCAGTCGCAGGCCGGGATAGTCACGCTCGATCCGGTCGATATCCCATTGCAACCGCGTCAGGTACACAACGTCACCGTCATGATCATGGGCGATATGCTGTTTGTTGGCATTCAGGAATTTGTCCATCTCGGGCTTCTCCCCCGCCACCCAGCGGGCGGAGGTGAATTGCGACGCCTCAAACCGCACCGGCAACCCGTATTCCATCTCGATCCGGCTGGCCAGAACCTCGAATTGCAGCGCGCCAACGACACCTACGATAAAGCCTGACCCGATGGAGGGTTTGAACACTTTGGCCGCGCCTTCTTCGGCAAATTGCATCAGCGCCTTTTCCAGATGCTTGGCTTTCAGTGGATCGCCTGCCCGCACGTTCTGCAAGAGCTCCGGCGCAAAGGATGGAATGCCCGTGACCCGCAGTGGTTCGCCTTCGGTCAGCGTATCGCCAATACGCAGTTGTCCGTGATTGGGGATGCCGATGATATCCCCGGCCCAGGCCTCTTCTGCCAGTTCCCGGTCGGAGGCGAGAAACAGCACTGGGTTGGAAATCGCCATCGGCTTTTTCGACCGCACATGGGTCAGCTTCATACCGCGCTTGAAATGGCCCGACGCCATGCGGACAAAGGCCACGCGGTCGCGATGCTTGGGGTCCATATTGGCCTGCACCTTGAAGACAAAGCCCGCGACCTTCTTTTCCTCAGGTGCGATCTGGCGGGGCTGGGCGGTCTGCACCTGCGGCTGCGGACCATAAGTGCCGATACCGTCCATCAGTTCCTTCACGCCAAAAGAATTGATGGCCGAGCCAAACCAGATCGGCGTGAGCGTGCCATCCAGCAAGGCCTGCGGATCGAGCGGGGGCAGCAATTCGCGCGCCATCTCCAGCTCTTCCAGAAACTGCTCCAAAAGATGCGCGGGGACATGCTCGGCCAGCTTGGGGTCGTCCAGCCCTTCGATGGCGATGCTTTCTGCGACTTTGTTGCGGTCGGCGCGGTCCATGATCTCAAGCCGGTCTCGCAGGATGTCATAGCAGCCGATGAAATCGCGACCCTGCCCTATGGGCCAGGAGGCCGGGGTGACATCAATGGCCAGGTTCTCCTGAATCTCGTCGATGATCTCAAACGTGTCGCGGCTTTCGCGGTCCATCTTGTTGCAGAAGGTCAGGATCGGCAGATCGCGCAGCCGGCAGACCTCGAATAGTTTCTGCGTCTGGCTTTCCACACCCTTGGCTCCGTCGATCACCATCACGGCGGCATCCACGGCGGTGAGCGTGCGATAGGTGTCTTCGGAAAAGTCTGAGTGGCCCGGCGTATCGACCAGATTGAACCGAAAATCCCCGTAATCAAAGGCCATGGCCGAGGCCGAAACCGAAATCCCGCGATCCTTTTCCATTTGCATGAAATCCGACCGCGTACGGCGGGCCTCGCCTTTTGCCCGCACCTGACCCGCCACCTGAATCGCCCCGCCGTAAAGCAGGAATTTTTCCGTCAGCGTGGTCTTGCCCGCATCGGGATGCGAGATGATGGCAAAGGTCCGGCGCCGCGCGATTTCGGGCGGCAGATCAGGGCGGTTCTGGGCGGTGTCCAACATGGGCCGCGATATATCCCGCTCCCCAGCTGGGTGCAACGACTGCCGCACGCGCCCGCCGACCTCTGCGCGCTAGCGCAAGAGGTCTCATCCAGCGCGGCCCCCGGCACGGGGCCGCTCCGCATGATGACCGGTGGCGCTCCCGCCGCTTCATCCCCTGCGGGTCTCGGCGTTGGGCCGGGCGCGCCGCTGGCGCGGCGCGCGGTCTGCGCCCTTTGACACTGGTCATGCCCCAAATGACGGGCTAAGTCGGGTAAAGCATATCCGAGGGGGAGTGAAAAAATGGATCTTGGGATCACAGGCAAACGCGCGCTGGTCTGCGCCAGTTCAAAAGGTCTGGGGCTGGGCTGCGCTGAAGCGCTCGCCGCTGCGGGCGTTGATCTGGTGATGAATGGCCGCGGGGTCGAAGCGCTGGAGGCCTCGGCGCAGGCGATCCGCGACCAATATGGGGTCAATGTGGAAACGGTCGCCGTGGATGTGACCACCGAAAACGGGCAGGGTGCCGTGATCGAGGCCGCCGGCGCCGCAGATATCCTGGTCACCAATGCAGGTGGCCCGCCGCCGGGCATGTGGTCGGATTGGGATCGAGACGATTTCATCCGCGCGCTCGATGCCAATATGCTGACCCCGATCGCGCTGATGAAGGCCCTTCTGCCGGGCATGATGGAGCGGGGCTGGGGCCGTGTCATCAACATAACCTCGCAATCTGTCCGGGCGCCGATCCCGGTTCTGGGCCTTTCCAACGCGGCGCGCACCGGCTTGACCGGTTATGTTGCAGGCACCGCGCGTCAGGTCGCGGGCTCTGGCGTGACGATCAACAACCTTCTGCCAGGCATCCATGACACGGACCGCGCTGTGTCTTTGGATACCGGCGTGTCGACCGCGCAGGGCATCAGCCTTGATGAGGCGCGCGCCAATCGTGAGGCGACCATCCCGGCCAAACGCTATGGCACCCGCGAGGAGTTTGGCGCCGCCTGTGCTTTCCTCTGTTCGCAACATGCCGGGTTTATCGTCGGCCAAAACCTGCTGCTGGATGGCGGCGGAACCAATCTGACGATGTAACTGGTGGCCCGCGGCACCGGCGTGCAGGCCGGGTTTTCCCTTGCAGACCAGATGTTCAACCCCGACAAGACCCGCTATCTCGCGGGACTTGTCGCAGCCGCTTGGGACGGGTTTGACAGCGACCGTTTTGCACGGGACGTGGTGGCCCGCCTGTCTGATCTGGAATTGAAACAGCGCATCACATGGATGGCCGAGTGTCTGATGGCGCAACTGCCCTCGGACCTGCCCGCCGCCGCGCCAATCCTGCGTTCCGCCCTGCCGCCTGCACTGGACCCGACCAAAAGCGATGATGATTTCGGCGATTTCATCATTGCGCCGCTGGGTGACGTTGTAATCGCCTTGGGGCAGGAGGATCACCCCGACCTGGTGCTCGACCTGCTGGCCGAGATCACGCAGCGCTTTTCTATGGAATTCCAGCTCCGCCCGATGCTGAATCGCTGGCCGGACATGACGATGGAGCGGCTGGCCGACTGGAGCGCGCATGAAAATTATCACGTCCGACGGCTGGTCAGTGAAGGCACGAGACCCAAGCTGCCTTGGGGGCAGGGCATCACGCTGGACCCGGCCCGCGCGCTGCCGTTATTGGACAGGCTGCACAGCGACCCAACGCGCTATGTCACGCGATCGGTCGCCAATCACCTCAATGACCTGACCAAGCTCAACCCCGATCTGGCGATGGACCGGCTGGAAGGCTGGGCCAAAACCGGTCGGCAAACAGACAAAGAACTGCGCTGGATGACGGGGCACGCGCTGCGCGGACAGGTCAAATCCGGCACGCCCCGCGCCCTGCGCATGATTGGGTTTGACCCCGATGCGCCGATTGAGGTGGTCGATCTGACCGTTCCCGCCGAGGCCCGGATTGGCGATGCGCTCAGCTTCTCGGCCACGCTCAAGGCCGATGCGCGCTGCGAAGCGCTGGTCGATTACATCTTCTGGCGCCAGCGCGCGAATGGAGAGATGGCGCCGAAGGTCTTCAAGCTGAAACAGCTTCAGCTCAAACCCGGTCAGCCCATGACCCTGGACAAACACCACAAGCTAAAAGCCGACGCTACGACCTTTCGGCTGTATCCCGGTCCGCATCGCATCAGCCTGCAGGTCAATGGGCGCGTGCTCGCGGACGCAGATGTGACATTGCGCTGAGCCCGGCCCATTGCGGGCCTGAGCATCGCCTGCTATCCCACGTCAACTCTGACTGTTTCGCTAAGACATGCCTGACACCAACCATCTGCCAACGCCCCGGCTTGAGATTCGTAACCTCGTGCGCAG
>JABSSB010000178.1 GCA_013214715.1 Paracoccaceae bacterium
CAAGAGCGCCATGTCACCCATACCGAACAGCTTGAGATCGAATTGGACGCGCTTTTGGGTCGGGAAGAAGAGGTTGCCCCGGCCCCCGTTGTTGTAACACGGCTGGACCGGGCACGCACCGCGACGAACCGGGGCGACTACAATGAGTGCTTGCGCATATTGCAAGGCCTCAGCCGCCCATCCGAAGAGCTTGCGCGGGGCTGGTGCCTGCACAATCTGGGACAGAATGCCCAGGCGCAGGCGGCGTTCAACCGGGCAGCCGCCAATGGCAGCGGATCGGTCCGGCGTGAGGCGCGCTATGCTCTCACCCTGTCCTATTTCGCGGCTGGCGATTTTGCCAAGGGCAAGGCTCTGCGCGACACGACTAAGTTCACGTCGAGTGAGCAGAAGGTGGTTGAACGGGTCTATCTGGGATCGGCGGCGCAGAACGCCTTTGATCGCGGCCGCCATCGCGACACCTTGGTCTATCTCGACAATCTGACCTTGCAGGGCATTCCGTTAAGCCGTGGACAATTAATGATACAGGGATGGGCGCTGGCCCGTTTGGGACGGCGGGGGGATGCGCGCCAAGTCTTCCAAACCGTGCAGGCCACCGCACCCGGATCAGATGTCAACGCCGCCTTGCGCAGCATCAGCGGTTCCGCGAACGACCGCTGAGCCTTGCGCGCCGATGCATTAGCTTTGGCTCGGTCCAGGTTGTGTGATCTGCCCGCCGACATCTTCGGGTGCGATCGCGATGGATTTTACAATCGCAAAGCAGTCTGCGCCGCGCGTCAGTCCCAGACTGGCCGCAGACCGGCGGGTGACCCGTGCGAGCACCGGGCCGGCCGGGGTCATCAGCGATACCATCATGCCGGGCCCGGTGCCGGCCCGCATCGCTTCGATCGTGCCGGGCAGGATATTCAACGCAGAAATGCCCTGGGGCCGAGAGGTAGCCAGCATGACCTCATGGGCGGCAATGCGAACCCGCAATCGGGCGCCGGGCGCGCGGGTAAGGCGTGGCAGGAAAAGCGGCACGCCACCTGCATCAAGCTCGGTCAGGCCATCGATATGGTGGCGGGAAACAACCGCTTCCAACACCGCGCCCGCGGCCCGCGCCCCGGCGGGTGTGACCATCGGGTCGCCCAGAACTTCGATTGCGGGGCCTTGCCGTGCGACGCGCCCGTCTTGCAGCGCAATCACAGTGGTGGCTAACCGCGCGACCTCGGCGGCGGAGTGTGTGACATACAGAATCGGAATCGCGATCTCATCCCTGAGCGCTTCGAAATAGGGCAGGATTTCGCCTTTGCGGGCCTCGTCCAGCGCGGCCAGTGGTTCATCCGCCAGCAAAAGCTGGGGCTCTGCCAGCAAGGCGCGTCCGATGGCGACACGTTGCTTTTCACCGCCTGACAGGTCGCCGGGGCGTCGCGTCAGCAGATCGCCAAGGCCCAGAATCTCGACAATGCGGTCATAATCCGCGCGCGCCTTGCGCTGTGTCGCAAACCAGCGGCCATAGGCCAAGTTCTGCCGCACGGTCAGATGCGGAAACAGGCGACCTTCCTGAAAGACATAGCCGACCCCGCGTCGATGCGGGGGCAAGTTCACGCCGGACCCGGTGTCGAGGAGCAGATGATCTTCAAGCTGGATGCGCCCATCCCGTGGACGCAGCAGTCCTGCGACCGCATTCACGATAGTGCTTTTGCCCGCGCCTGATCGGCCGAACAAGACCGTCACCCCGCGCGGCGCCGTGAAATCCACATCCAGATGCAAAGCCCCCAGATCGTGGCGGAGAGAGACATCGAGGCTCATTTGCCTGCCACCCGTTTGGCGATACGCCGGGACAAGACTTCCGACAGGATCAGGGCGCCCATTGCTACGGCAATTGAAATGACCACCAGCCGCAGCGCGGCGGTTTCGCCTCCCGGGATTTGCAGAAATGCATAGATGGCCGAGGGCAGCGTCTGCGTCTGACCGGGAATGTTTGAGACAAAGGTGATCGTTGCCCCAAATTCGCCCATTGCCTTGGCAAAGGCCAATACCGCCCCTGCCAGAATACCGGGCAGGATCAAGGGCAGCGTAATCGTCAGAAATACCCAGAGGCGGGAGGCGCCCAAGGTGGCTGCGGCTTCCTCCAGCTTGGGGTCGACCGCCTCAACCGACAAGCGGATGGCGCGCACCATCAGCGGAAAGGCCATCACCCCTGCCGCCAGCGCCGCGCCCGTCCAGCGAAAGGCAAAGACGATGCCGAACTGTCCAAGCCACTGCCCAACAGGCGTTGTTGGGCCAAAGCTTATCAGCAGCAGATACCCCGTAACCACGGGCGGCAGGATCAGCGGCAGATGCACCAGTCCATTGATCAATTGCCGTCCCGGAAACTCCCACCGCGCGAGGCCGTAGGCCACAAATATGCCAATTGGCAGGCTTACAGAGGTCGCCCAAAGTGCCACCCGCAAAGACAGCGCCACGGCCTGCCATTCCTCGGGGCTCAGCGCGGTCATTCCCTTGCTCCCAGCGGTTCAAAGCCATGGCGCAGGAAGATGTCCTGGGCATTGGCGCTGGTCAATCGTGCGAGCAAAGCACGCGTATCTGGCCGATCTTGTCCTGCGACCAGTGCCACCGGATAGAGTATGGGCGCATGGGCCTCTGGCGGGATGTCCGCCAATACCGCGACGCGCGGATCAGCTTGCGCGTCAGAGGCATAGACAATGCCCAAAGGCGCAGCCCCCGTGGACACCAGCGCGAGCGCCGCGCGCACATTATCGGCCTGCGCGACCTGTGGGGCCACGGCATCCCACAGTCCCAGATGCTCCAATGCTGCGCGGCCGTAGGTGCCGGCCGGAACGGCCTCCACCAGCGCCATGGCCAGACGGCCATCGCCCAAACGGGCGGGCATCTCCGACAGTTGCATCGGCGCAGCCTCCGCCGCGCCGATGACAACCAGACTGTTTCTGATCAAGGGGCGGCGCGTGCCCGGCTCCAGCAGGGCGCGGTCGTCCAGCCAGTTCATCCAGTCTTCATTGGCAGATATGAACAGATCGGCCGGCGCCCCCAAAGATATCTGCCGCGCCAGCGTTGAGGATCCGGCATAAGAAATCACCGGACGCTGTCCAGTGGCGGCCTCATGCGCGTCGGCAATTTCATCCAGCGCACCGCGCAGACTGGCGGCGGCAAAGATCACCGGGGCCTCGGCCCGTGCCGTGCCAGACACGCTCAGACACAGCGCAAGGCTGGTGATCAAGGTCCGAAAGAGGGCGCGTAGCTGCATAAGGGTCCTGCGCGATGCGGGCGGCGTTCGAAACTTGCAAAAGCCCACGTCTCGGTGCAAGCGGGAATTGCGATGCACGGAAACGACTTGCGCGGCGTCACGCAGGTGCCGATGCTATGCGCAGGAGGAGATCACATGACCGACCGCAAGGCAGACGGCACCCGCATCCGGCGCGAGGTTTTGGGGACCGAGCATGTTGACCGGGCGCAGGCGCAGACCACCGGTTTCGACGCTCCGTTTCAGGATCTGATCACCGAAGGTGCCTGGGGCACGGTCTGGGCCTCGGATGCGATAAGCCGCCGGGAACGGTCGATGCTGACGCTCGCGCTGCTCGCGGCGCTGGGGAATTTCGACGAAATCCCCATGCATATCCGCGCCACGGCCCGGACGGGTGCGAGCCCGGAGGATGTCCGCGAAGCCTTGCAGCATGTGGCGATCTATGCCGGTGTGCCGCGCGCCAACCGCGCGCTGAAATTGGCGCACGACACTTATGCCGAGATGGGAATCGAGCTTTGACGCCATGATGCCTCTGCGCCTGTTTTCCGACGCCAAACGCCCCGTGCATCTTGGCCCCTACCCAACAGAAAAACTGGCCCGCGGTCCCATGCCGGACCTGACCCTGATGCCGCTGGGCGCTCCGGTCAGCTTTCGCCGGCCCGACGCGCCGCAAAGCCTTGTCAATGCGATGGGCGAATATCAGGCCATGCTGGACGCGCTGCGCGATGGGTTGGTGAACCCGGCCCGCTCGGACATACCCGATGATCTGACAGAGCGGGCCAATCACCTAAAAGCCTTTGGCTATTTCTCGGATGCCGCGATGGTGGGCATCTGTGCGCTGCCCGATGCTGCGCGGCTGGCAGAGCCGGTGACCAACCCCGATATTGCGCGTCTGGCGCATGATCTGCGCACACGGCAGACCAAGACTCTGGCCTCGGGCATCGATGTTATTATGGCTGAGTTGAAAGAGAGTATGGAGGCGCCACCGACCCCGATCGACCGTCACACTCATGCGATTGTGTTCCTCTACGCCAATCCGCGCGCGCCGCGCAAAGGAGAGCCGGGCAGCGATTGGATCATGGACGCACAGGCGCAGCGCGGCTGCCTTCTGGCCAGCGAAACCGCCAGCGTTCTGGCCAATTACATTCGATTGTTGGGGTTTTCGGCCAAAGCCCATACCGGCGCTGCGCGGGATATTGATTTGGACCGCTGCGCAGTAGCCGCAGGGCTTTGCTGGCCGGACCGGGCGGCGCCTTTTGTCGGCACGGATTTTGGTCTTTCTGTGATCACATGTGACATGGCACTGGCCGCAGATCAGCCCCTTGCTCCACGCGATGAGCAGTCTTGGTGGGACACGCAAGGCCCAGGCTGGTGGCTGGGGCGCGGTGTGCGCAAATCGGGGCTGAATGGTGATCCCTTTGCAAATCGGGAGTTTCGCGCCGGTCCGCATCCGTTTGAAACCCTCAAGCGCGTGGAGGATCCGACCACTTATATTGATGAGGCGCGCGTTGCGCGGGTGCCCAAACGGACCGATATGTTCGCCCGCGCGCAGTTTGGCGACATGGGCAAAGCGGTGCAGGATGGCGCCAAGGGCGGGCACTACGCGCGCAAAACCGCGCCAAGTTCGGCGCAGCGGCGGGCCTTGGGGGCCTTTGTGCTGCTGCAAGACGGCGCATCCACCAACGGGCCGCGTCCATCCAACCCGCAGCGCAATGCCGATAACCTCAAGGCCGCGTCCTATTGGCTGGGCATTGATGCTGTCGGGCTCAGCCGCTGCCCGGATTGGGCGTGGTATTCCCATGACGCGCTTGGGGAGGTGATTGATCCGCCCCATGATCAGGCGATCTCGATGATCGTGGATCAGGGTTATGAAACGATGGAAGGTGCCAGCGGGGATGACTGGATTTCCGTCGCGCAATCCATGCGGGCTTATCTGCGCTTTTCGCTTTTGGGAGGGGTGATTGCGCTGCATCTGCGCAATCTGGGTTTCAAGGCCAAGGCCCATACGGTGATGGATGGCGAGGTGTTGCAACCGCCGCTCTTGCTTTTGTCAGGTCTCGGAGAGGTCAGCCGGATCGGAGAGGTCATCCTCAACCCTTTCCTTGGCCCGCGGCTGAAATCCGGCGCGGTGACGACCGATATGCCAATGGCCCATGACAAGCCCATCGATTTCGGCCTGCAGGCCTTTTGTNAAGCCTGCAACAAATGTGCGCGGGAATGTCCCTCGGGCGCGATCACGGCCGGGCCGAAGCTGATGTTCAATGGCTACGAGATNTGGAAATCCGACAGCCAGAAATGCGCCACCTATCGCATCACCACCCAAGGGGGCGCGATGTGTGGGCGCTGCATGAAGACCTGCCCGTGGAATTTGGAAGGGCTCTTCGCCGAAAAACCGTTCCGCTGGGCGGCGATGACCCTGCCAAAGGCCGCGCCGGCACTGGCCAAGCTGGATGATCTGGCTGGGCGGGGCGGGTTGAACGATGTCAAGAAATGGTGGTGGGACATCGAATTGCAGGAGGATGGGGCCTATCACCCGTCCAAACATCCGCTGAATCGGCGCGATCTGCAAAAAGATCTGGATCTGCGATATGAGGATCAGACGCTCGCCGTTTATCCTGCCCCGCTGGCCCCGCATCCCTGGCCGTATCCCTTTCCGATGGATCGCGAGGCCGGGATCACCGCATATAAGGCGATGATTTCGGCGGATGACTACAAGGCCCGTCTGGCCAAAGGCGATGACAGCCATGTGCATCGCTACACCATACCGGGCGACGCGCCAGTGATCCGGGTCGAGGTGACCAAGGTCGAACCGATGACCGCCGATGTGACCAAATATGAATTTGCGTCGCTGGACGGCTCTGATCTGCCGGAATGGACAGCGGGCGGGCATCTGGACATCGTGGTCGTGCCTGAGTTTTTGCGCCAATATTCAATGTCCGGCGACCCGGCGGATCGATCGCGTTATCAAATCGGTGTGCTGCGCGAGGATAACGGGCGCGGCGGCTCGAAAATGCTGCATCGCATCTTCGGTGAGGGGCGCAAAGTTTTTGTGTCTAAGCCGATCAACCATTTCGAGCTTGTCGAAGACGCCAGCAAAAGCCTGTTGATGGGCGGTGGCATCGGGATCACACCGATGATCGCCTTCGCGCATCGCCTTCATGCCTTGGGGCGGGATTTCGCGCTGCATTATTCCGCTCCGTCGCGTGCGGCGGCAGGCTATCTCGACAATCTGGCCACGATGCCCTGGGCGGACCGGGTGCATCTGCATATCTCGGATGAAGGCAGCCGGGCCGATCTGACGGCGATTCTGGCCGGGTATGAACCCGGATGGCATGTCTATACCTGCGGGCCCGAGCGGTACATGACAGCGGTGATGGAGGCGGCTGAAGATCAGGGTTTTCCAGAGGACGCCCGGCATCTGGAGTATTTTTCGGTGCCCGAGGCGCCGGAGTGGGACAACCACGCATTCACTCTGAAATTGGCGCGCAGCGGGCGAGAGGTCCATGTGCCCGCCGATAAATCCGCCACCGATGCTCTGGCCGAACAAGGCGTGCATGTGAATGTCAAATGTGCCGACGGCATTTGCGGGGTCTGCAAATGCGGGCTGATCTCGGGCGAGGTCGAGCATCGCGATTTCGTGCTGTCCAAGGCGCAAAGGTCAGATGCGATCATCCTGTGTCAGTCGCGGGCTGCCAAGGACGGTGGCGTGATAGAAATCGACCTTTGAGGTTGCGTAGGGCGGGGTTCACCCCGCCGCTTACGGGCCAAACGGCGGGGTAAACCCCGCCCTACGAGGTATCCCGCCACCTGTTTACAATCGGATAGCGGCGATCCAGCCAGAAGGCGCGTTTGGTCAGGCGCACACCCGGCGCGGATTGGTAGCGTTTGTATTCGCTGGCATAAAGCAGTGCCTCGACCTTTTTGGCATCGGCGCGATCAAAGCCTGCCTCCACACAATCCGAAACCGAGCCTTCACGGTCCACCAAAATCTCCAGCATCGCATCGAGCTCGGGATAATCCGGCAGGCTGTCGCTGTCTTTCTGATCCGGGCGCAGCTCGGCGCTGGGGGGTTTGTCGATGATGTTGGTCGGGATCACCGCACCGCCAGGCCCTTTCATCCAGTCGCGATGATTGGCGTTGCGCCAGCGACAGGTTTCAAAAACGCGGGTTTTGTAAAGATCCTTGATCGGATTGAACCCGCCCGCCATGTCGCCATAGATCGTGGCATAGCCCACAGCCACTTCGGATTTATTGCCGGTGGTCAGCAGCATCTCGCCAAATTTGTTCGACATTGCCATCAGCAACAGGCCGCGCAGGCGTGATTGGATGTTTTCTTCGGCCAGACCAGGCGCCAGCCCCTCAAAAAACGGGGCCAGGGTCTGCGTGATCGCGCCGCGCCCGGCGGTGATGGGAACGGTCGCATAGGGGCTGCCCAAAGCTTCGGCCAGCGCCTGCGCGTCATCGAGCGAGTCGCGGCTGGTATATTCCGATGGGAGCATCACGCAGCGCACGTTTTCGGCGCCGATCGCATCGGCGGCGATGACCGCGACCAATGCGGAATCGATCCCGCCAGACAGGCCCAGAAGCACTTTGCCAAAACCGGACTTGCCCATGTAATCGCGCAACCCTTCGACCATGGCGCGGTAATCCTGCTCCCACGCATCGGGCAGGCTGGCCTTTTCGCCTTCGACCGCGCGCCAGCCTTCGGCGGTGCGGGTCAGATCGACATGGGTCAGGCAACTGTCGAAAACAGGCATCTGCAGCGCCAGTTGCCCGCCGGGGTTCAGAACGAAACTGGCCCCGTCAAAAACCTGATCATCCTGTCCGCCGACCATGTTGAGGTAAATCAGCGGCAAGCCGCTTTCGACGACCCGTGCAACCATCTTGTTCAGCCGCACATCCATCTTGTCGCGGTAATAGGGTGAGCCATTGGGCACGAGCAGAAACTCCGCCCCTGTCTCTGCCAGCGTTTCGACCACATCCGGATGCCAGGCATCTTCACAAATCGGAGAGCCGATTCGCGTGTTGCCCACCGCATATGGCCCACCCAAGGGGCCTGCGTGAAAAATACGCACCTCATCGAAGACGGTTTTGTTCGGCAGGTGATGCTTCAGGATCGAGGTCGCGACGCGCCCGCCATGAAGAATGTGATACCCGTTATAAAGCTTGCCATCTTCGACCCAAGGCCCGCCCACCGCAAGCGCCGGACCGTCGGCGCAGTCCTTTGCCAGACTGCGCACGGCCTCCATCGCGGCGCGATGAAAACCTTGTTTCATCACCAAATCCTGTGGGTTGTAGCCGGTGATGAACATCTCGGGCAGGGCCACCAGATCGGCCTTTGCGTCGCGGCCAGCCTCCCAGGCTTTTCGCGCCAGCGCTGCATTGCCGGACAGATCGCCCACGGTGGGGTTGAATTGCGCAAGAGTGATGCGAAAGCGGTCGGACATGATCGGCCTCTGCCAGCAGGAAGTGTCAGGCAGGATGTAACAGAACTAATCGCGAGGAAAAGGCATTGCGACCTTTGGCATTGCCTGAAAAAACACCCTCGCCTAGGTTTTCGGCCATACGCATGCCGGCACAGGCAGCACATAACACGCGGGAGCGAGCGGAATGACCGGGAAATCAGGCG
>JABSSB010000179.1 GCA_013214715.1 Paracoccaceae bacterium
CACGCCAATCCAGAACAGCAGGTCGATGACCTCGGTCAGATAGGCCACCCCGCCCCGCAGCACAGCCGCGCCGGAGATTGTGCCGCCGACAACCACCGCCAGCCCGACCCGCACCGCCAGCCAGGGCACATGCAGACCTTCGCCGACATACGCCGCCTCTCTCACCGCTTCGGGGAGACGGGTCGAGAATTCCGCAAAGCTGAGCGCGGTGGGTGTCGCCAAAAGCCCGGCCAGCAAGCAAGCCAGCGGCACCCAGACACCCGCGCTGCCAGCCACGGCACCCACAATCACATATATCCCCGCCCCGACCATGACGCCCACGCCATAGGCCGTCAAAAGGCCCGGCCCGATGCGACGCTGCAGCCGATCGGTCATTGGCCCCTACCCGGTCAGATGATCGGGCAGCGCATTGGCCCAGGCAGAGATTGACCCTGCGCCCAGACAGACCACCAGATCCCCCGGCCCGGCCTGTTCGCGCACAAGGCGCAGCAGGTCGTCTTCGCCGGTCACGGCGCGCGCGTGGCGGTGGCCATGCCCGATCAGCCCGGCAACCAGCCCGTCGCGATCTGCACCTTCGATCGGGTCTTCGCCAGCGCCGAAAACTTCGGCAATGCCCACAACGTCGGCCTCATTGAAACAGGCACAGAAATCATCAAAAAGATCATGCAGACGCGAATAGCGATGCGGCTGATGCACCGCGATGACGCGACCCTCTGTAGCCTGCCGCGCGGCTTTGAGCACGGCGGTGATTTCAACCGGGTGATGGGCGTAATCGTCGATAATGGTCACACCATTCACTTCGCCCACTTTGGTGAAGCGGCGGTTGACGCCACCGAACTTCGCCAGCGCCTCGCGGATTTGGTCCTGCTTCATGCCAAGATGCCGCGCCGCCGCCACCGCTGCCAAAGCGTTGGAGACATTGTGATCACCGGGCATCGGTAAGGTGCAGCCGCGGATTTCCTTTTCCTCGGCCTGAAGCAGGATATCAAAATGCGCGATGCCGGCCTTGTAGGTCAGGTTCACTGCCCGCACATCGGCCTGCGCGTTGAAGCCATAGGTCACGACACGGCGGTCGGTGATCTTGCCGACCAGCGCCTGCACTTCGGGATGATCCGTGCAGCAGATTGCCAGCCCGTAGAAGGGGATGTTGGAGACAAACTCCTGAAAGCCTTTGCGCAGCGTTTCGAAATCGCCCCAATGCTCCATATGCTCGGGGTCGATATTGGTCACGATGGCAACGGTGGCGGGCAGGCGGTTGAAGGTGCCGTCGCTCTCATCGGCCTCCACCACCATCCATTCGCCCTGCCCCATCTTCGCGTTGGAGCCATAGGCGTGGATGATCCCGCCATTGACCACAGTGGCGTCATATTCGCCCGCATCCAGCAGCGTGGCGACCATCGTGGTGGTGGTGGTTTTTCCGTGGGTGCCTGCCACGGCGATGTTGGATTTCATCCGCATCAGCTCGGCCAGCATTTCGGCCCGGCGCACCACCGGCAGGCCCTGTGCGCGGGCGGCATCAAGCTCAGGGTTGCCGGGTTTGATGGCCGAGGAGATCACCACAACCTCGGCCCCCTCCAGATTTTCGGCCCGCTGCCCTTCGAAAACACGCGCGCCCATATCGGCCAGGCGCTGGGTGATCTTGGTCGATTTCAGGTCAGAGCCCTGAACCTGATAGCCCAGATTGACCAGCACTTCGGCGATGCCCGACATGCCGATGCCGCCGATGCCCACGAAATGAATGGCGCCCACGTCCTGAGGCAATTTGGTGGCAGGGGTCATTTGTTTTCCTTCTCTGCAAGCTCTTCCACCAGCGCGACCAGCCGTTCGGTCGCATCCGGCGCCCCGACCGAGAGCGCCGCACTCGCCATTTGCGAGGCCGCCTGATCATCGGTCAGGATTGTTGTCACGTTTTGCGCCAGCGCCTGAGGCGTCAACGCGGTTTCGGGGATCAGAATGGCGGCACCCGCCTCAACCAGCCCGCGCGCATTAGCGGTCTGGTGATCCCCAGTGGCTGCCGCAAAGGGCACCAGAATGGCCGGGCGTCCGATCACGGTCAGATCCGCGATGGAAGACGCACCGGCGCGGGTGATGACCAATTGGGCCTCGCTCATCCTGGCGGGCACATCGTTGAAAAAGGTCCTGATCTCGGCCCGGATACCTGCGGCGGCATAGGCTTGGGTGACCCGCTCGACATCCTCTTCCCGGGCCTGATGTGCCACGCGAAGCTGATCGCGCAGGGCCTGGGGGAGCAGCGCCAGCCCGGCGGGCACGTGATCCGACAACACCCGCGCTCCCTGAGAGCCACCCATGACCAGCAGCGATATCGGGTAATCGCCCGGCGGGATGTAGGCTGCTGCCGCGCGGTCGCGGATCGCAGCGCGCACCGGGTTGCCGACATGCACGCCCTGCGCCTTGTCGGGAAGGTCGGTTGGCCAGACGCCGCAGGCCACCCGTGCCACGCGGGGGGCAAAGATCGTGTTCACCCGCCCCAGTACCCCGTTTTGTTCATGGATCATGCGCGGTAGCCCCATCAGCGTGGCCGCGCCCAGCGCCGGGATGGACGGGTAGCCGCCAAAGCCCACCACCACATCCGGGCGATCCCGCCGCATACGCATCATGGCCGACAAAACCCCGCCCGCCACACGCGGGCCGACCATCGCTTTGGCCGCTATCCCCCCCCGCGCAAAGGTGGCGGAGGGCAGCTCGATGATTTCCACGGTATGCGGGAAGCCCCCGACATAGCGCGCGCCGCGCGCATCAGTGGTCAACTGGACACGCCAGCCAAGGTGCAGCATCGCCTCGGCAAGGGCCTGAGCGGGGAACATATGCCCGCCGGTGCCCCCGGCGGCCATCGTCAAAAGTTTGGTCATGCGCGTGCGGTTCCGGTCATGAAGTCATGATAGCGCCCCTGCGGGCGGCGCCGCGTCATAGCAAACAGAACTCCAAGCGCAATCCCCCCTGCAATCAGGGACGACCCACCATAGGACACGAAAGGCAGCGTCATCCCTTTGGCCGGCAGCAGCCGCACGGCCACGCCCATATTGATGAAGGCCTGCAAACCGAACATGCAGGCCAGCCCGGTGCCTGCGATACGGTGAAAAGCGTCCCGCTCTTTCATCAGCCTGGAGAGAGAGCGGATGACCACTGTGGCAAACAGGAGGATGATCGCCACCACCAGCACCAACCCGTATTCTTCGGCGGCGACAGCGATGATGAAATCGGTATGCGCATCCGGCAGCCAGAATTTCACCTGCCCGCCGCCAATGCCCACGCCGAATAGCCCGCCTTCGCGGATCGCATTGGTGGCATAGCCGATCTGCGTGGTCGGATCGATTTCGGTGGAGAGATAGCCATCAATCCGGCGTGCGAAATGCTCGGAATGGGTATAGGCCAGCGTGCCCCCCAGAACCACCAAACCCGCCATGATGACCAAAAGCAGCATCGGCGCCCCGCCGATGAAATACATGATCGCCCAAGCCGCGATCACCAGACAGGCCTGCCCAAAATCCGGCTGGATGATCAAGAGCGCCGCAATCAGCATACACAGCACAAAGGACCACAGCCGCCCCGGCGGGCCGTTGATCTGCTGGCTGGCCGCCAGAAGCCAAGCGGCGGTGACCACGAAACAGGGTTTGAGAAACTCCGACGGCTGCACCGATGCAAAGCCCAGCGAATACCAGCGTGTCGCACCCTTGCCGAAATCCGTGCCTAGCACAGGCAACAGCAGCAGTGCCAGAATGCCGATCCCGCAGCCCAGCACCGCCAGTCGCCGGATCAGCGTCAGCGAGAGCATCGACACGATCAGCATCACGATGATCGCGGTCACACCAAACACCATCTGCCGCTGGACGTAATGGTAATCGCCAAACCCATTGCGTTCAGCCAGAGGCACTGACGCTGCAAGCGCCAGCAACAACCCGATTGCGAACAGTCCCAAAACGCAGGCGATCGACAACAGATCGACCGTCCGCCACCATTTGGGAAGAATTGCGTCACCGCTTTGGCGCGGCACCGCGCCATATACCATTTCTGTCATGGCGTGCCCTGCCCGACCTGCCTGTGCCCCGTCTTGAGCGGGGTTGGATTTGCCTCAAAGAACGGCCCGTTTCGGACCTTGCCCGGATGTGTCCCCGGAACTTGGGTATACTCTAGCGGCAAAGCGCCTTTCAGGCCAGCATTAAGGCTGGACATGCGCGGCAATTCGCGCGACAGGCGCCCGTGATGCAAGTGAACACGTTGATATTGGGCGCAGGCGCGGCGGGCATGATGTGCGCGGGTTTTGCCGGACGCGACACTCTGGTGGTCGATCATGCCAAGGCGCCGGGCGAAAAAATCCGCATTTCGGGCGGCGGGCGCTGCAATTTCACCAATCTCTATGCAGGACCGGACAATTTCCTGAGCCACAACCCCCATTTCGCCAAATCGGCTTTGGCGCGGTATACGCAGTGGGATTTCATCGACCTTGTGGCGCGACATGATATCGCCTGGCATGAAAAGACCCTGGGACAACTCTTTTGTGACGGCAAATCGACCCAGATCGTCGACATGCTGCGCCGCGAGATGGACACCGCCGGAGCGCGATTATGGCTACAAACACGTGTCACATCCGTCGCCGCAGATGGCGGCGGGTTTTGTGTGACGCTGGACAAGGCCGGTGTCGATCATACCGTCACTTGCCGCAATCTGGTTTTGGCCACGGGCGGCAAGTCGATCCCGAAGATGGGTGCGACGGGCATATCCTATGACATCGCTGCGCAATTCGGGCTTGGACTGGTTGACACGCGGCCTGCGCTTGTGCCGCTGACCTTTTCGGACAAGCGCTTTGCCCCGATCTCGGGCGTGTCACTGCCTGTGCGCCTGTCCAACGGTCGCACCAGCTTTGACGAGGCGCTCTTGTTTACCCATCGCGGTCTCTCTGGCCCGTCGGTCCTGCAGCTGTCGTCCTATTGGCGCGAAGGCGAAGAGATCACGGCCAACCTCGTCCCCGATGGACGGCTCTTTGACCATCTACGCACCCGACGCCAAGCCGAAGGCCGTCGTGATCTGACCACCGAACTCGCCCGCCATCTGCCCGCGCGGCTGGTGGAGCATCTGACGCCCGAGCTGCAACTAACCGGGCGGCTGGCAGATCAAAGCGATGCCGGCCTGCGGGGCCTGTGCGAGCGGTTGGAAAACTGGGTGCTGCTGCCGTCAGGCTCCGAAGGGTATCGCACTGCCGAAGTCACGCTGGGCGGGATCGACACGGATGGGTTGGACAGCCGGACGATGCAGGCCAAATCCATGCCCGGCCTTTACGCGATTGGAGAGGCGGTGGATGTGACCGGATGGTTGGGCGGCTATAATTTCCAATGGGCCTGGGCCTCGGCCCATGCGGCTGGCACAGCCATCGCGGCCCGGTAGCCGCACAGGGCAGCCCGCAGACGCGGGTGGGGTGGCGGGGCGGCTGCGGGCTGCCCGGGCGCCACATCAGAGTTACAGCACCACACTCAACACAATCGGCAACGCCACCACCGAGAGCAGCGTCGACACCACCACAAGCCCCGCCACGCTGTCGCTATCGGCCCCATATTTCTGCGCTAGCATGAAAGAGGTCACAGCCACCGGGGTTGCCAATTGCAAAATCAGCACCCCACTTGCCACGTCATCCAGTCCCATCCAAATTGCCACCAACATCGCGCAGCCAACACAGATCACGATTTTCACAAGCGACAGCAGAACCGGCAGCGCAAAAGACGCAATCTGCAACCGCGCGACCGCCACGCCCAGCGTGATCAGCATCAGCGGAATGCCCATTTGCCCGATCAGCCCGATGGCGTTGGTCAGGAAAACCGGCGTCTCCCACCCCTGCCACAGAAACAGTGCCCCCAGCAGCGTGGCGTGCACCAAAGGCTCCTGCACAAGTCGTTTCAATGACCCGCCGCCCGACACCAGCCAGATGCCAAAGGTGAACTGGATGATCCCCGACACGGCAAAGATCACCACCGCATAGCCGAGCCCGACATCGCCAAAGGCAAACAGCGCCAGCGGAAGGCCCAGATTGCCCGTATTGCTGAAAATCAGCGGCGCCAGAAAGGTCTGCCGATCAAGCCGCCCCGCCCAGACCAGAGCCGCCATCGCCAGACTGACCAGCACATAGGCCGCAATCCCCGCCAGTGTCAGCCGCCCCAAGACCTGCAAAGCCGCCTCGCTCTGCATCAGCGAGACAAAGATCAAGCAGGGGATCGCCACGCTCATACCCAGCCGCGTGACAAACTCCACCCGGTATTCAAACCCCAGCCGCACCCAGATAAAGCCGACCGACGCCAGCAAAAAGACCGGGGCCACGATCTCCAGAACGGTGAGCACCATCTGCATGCAGGACGTTACCCTTCGCTCAGCCCGGCCTGAACCTGCGCGATGAAATCGGCGCCACGCTGTTCGAAATTGTCATATTGATCAAAACTCGCCGCTGCTGGGGCCAAAAGCACCACTTCGCCCGCCTCAGCCTCCGCCATGGCGCGGGCCACGGCGACATCCATCGTGGTGCAGACCTCGGCCTCCCCCCCGATGCGCAGGGCAAAGCCCGCCGCCTCACGCCCGATGACATAGGCTTTGACCACATTGCCCGTCGCCGCGGCGAGCGTCTCCAGCCCGCCTTCCTTTTCCAGCCCGCCACAGATCCAGCGAATGCGGTCGAACGCAGCCAGCGCACGCACGGCGCTGTCGATATTGGTGGCCTTGCTGTCATTGACGAAACGCACGCCGTCGCGCTCGGCAACCAGTTGCGAACGATGCGGCAGACCTGGATATGAGCGCAGCCCCGCCTCAATCACCCGTGGCGCAAGCCCCAACGCCCGACAGGCCGCATAGGCCGCGCAGGCATTCTGGTGATTATGCGCGCCGGGCAGCCCGGCAATGTCGCGCAGATCAATCGATCCCGCCTGCCGTCCTTTGCGATACTCCGACAGAAACCCTTTGCGCGCAAAGACCTGCCAACCGGGTCCAGACAGTTTTTGCCCCGACGCGATGCGGATCACCCGATCATCGCTGGGCGCCTCAGAGAGTTGGTTGGCCAGAAATTGCCCCTCCAGCTCATCCACGCCGATCACGGCCCGATCCGGCCCGCCTTCGGCAAAAAGCCGACGTTTGGCCGCGAAATATCCGCCCATCCCGGCATGGCGATCCAGATGATCCGGCGACAAGTTGGTAAAGACGGCAATATCCGGCGTCAGCGCACGCGCCAATTCGGTTTGGTAAGAGCTCAACTCCAGCACCACAACCTCGCCATCATGGGCAGGATCCAGGTCAAATACCCCGCGCCCGATATTGCCCGCCAGCTGCGCCGGTCGGCCAGATTGGGTCAGGATGTGATGGATCAAGGCCGAGGTGGTGGATTTCCCGTTCGAGCCGGTCACAGCGACAATCCGCGGCAGCGTCGCAAAATCTGCAAAGCCTTCATCTGCAAAGGATCGGAAAAACAGCCCAATATCATTATCCACCGGCACACCCAGCGCCAGCGCCGCCGCGATCACCGGATTGGGCGTGGGATACAGGTGCGGAATTCCCGGCGATACCACCAGCCGCGCAATCCCGTCCAAAACGCCCTGGTTGCGCAGATCGGCGCAGGCAAAGCCGTCATCTTCCGCCCGCGCGCGCGCCGCCGGATTGTCATCCCACAAAACCGGCTCTGCCCGTCCCGCTTTCAAGGCCCGCGCCACCGCAAGCCCCGACCGGCCCAAACCCAAGACCGCCACACGCTGCCCCTCAAAGCCCCGAACCGGGATCATGCCGTTTATCCTTCTTGCCCTTTTGCTCCAGCCATAGCGCGCTTGACCGTGAAGAAACAGAGCACCGCCCAAGTTCTTCTCTTCCAAAATACCCGCGCCGCAGGCCCGCGCGCCGCGCCCTACCGCAAAGGGCCGACAGGCCCTGCGCGGGCGGGAGTGTTATCGCAGTTTCAAGGTCGCCAGACCGATCATCGCCAGGATCACCGAGATGATCCAGAACCGGATCACGATGGTCGGCTCGGCCCAGCCTTTCTTCTCATAATGGTGATGGATCGGTGCCATCAAAAAGACCCGCTTGCCGGTGCGTTTGAAATAGAGCACCTGAATGATCACGCTCAGCGCCTCGACCACGAACAGCCCGCCGATCACCGCCAGCACCAGTTCATGTTTGGTCGCCACCGCAATCGCGCCCAGCGCACCGCCCAAAGCCAGTGATCCGGTATCGCCCATGAACACCGCTGCCGGGGGCGCGTTATACCACAGAAAGCCCAAGCCCCCGCCAAAAAGTGCGGCCGTGAAGATCAGGATCTCCCCCGTTCCGGCTACGTAATGCACATCAAGGTATTCCGAAAAATCAACCCGCCCCACCGCATAGGCGATGATCCCCAAAGATGAGGCCGCGATCATCACCGGCATGATGGCCAACCCGTCCAACCCGTCCGTCAGATTGACCGCATTGGCCGCGCCCACGATCACGATGATGCAGAACGGCACATAAAGCAGACCCATATCCACCAGCACATCCTTGAAGACCGGTAGCGCCAGCATGCCTTGCAGGTTTTCGGTGTGAAAAGCCTGGGCCCAGACCGCCGCAATCACCGCAATCATGATGCCCAATGCCAACCGCAGCTTGCCCGGCACCCCACCGGTATTCTGTTTCGAAACTTTGGCATAATCATCGGCAAACCCGATCAGCCCATAGCCCAGCGTCACAAACAGCACCAACCAGACAAAGGGATTGTCCAATCGCGCCCAGAACAGCGTGGCCGTGACCAACGCCCCCACGATCAGCAGCCCGCCCATCGTGGGCGTACCCGCTTTGGCAAAATGCCCTTCTGGCCCGTCATCGCGGATCGGCTGGCCCTTGCCTTGCTTGCGGCGCAGCACGGAAATCAGCGGCTTGCCGAAGATGAACCCAAAGATCAGCGCGGGCATGAAGGCCCCGCCCGCCCGGATGTGCCGGCGGATGAAATCCT
>JABSSB010000018.1 GCA_013214715.1 Paracoccaceae bacterium
TTGCAAAAGCTGGGCGACCTTCTGGGTCATCTGGGGTGACAGGCCCTCAGTCGGCTCATCAATCATGATCAGATCGGGATCGCCCATCAGGGTCCGGCACATGGTCAGCATCTGCTGTTCGCCGCCCGATAGAACCGAGGCCTCCACATCCGCCCGGTTTTCGAGATTTTCAAACATCTCGAACATATCCTGCATCGACCAGCGCCCTGCCCCATCCTTCTGGCCGGGTTTGAGACCCAGGAGCAGGTTCTGCCGCGTCGTCAGGCCGGGGAAGACGTCTCGGTTTTCCGGCACATAGCCCAGCCCGAGATTGGCGATCTCATAGGCCTTCTTCCCCGCAATCTCGGCCCCGCGAAACCGGACGGAGCCTTGCGGCGGCACCTCCCCCATCACGGCCTTGCAAGTGGTGGAGCGCCCCACCCCGTTGCGGCCCAGAAGGGCCACGATCTCGCCTTCGCCGATGGTCAGGTTGACGCCTTGCAGGATGTGCGATTTGCCATAAAACGCATGAAGATCAGAGACATCAAGCATCAGTGCTCCTCCTCTAAAGCGGCGCCAAGATAGGCTTCCTGCACCTTGGGATCGGCCCGCACATCTTCGGGCGTGCCGCTGGCGATGATCTCGCCATAGACCAGAACAGAGATACGGTCCGCCAGACCAAAGACCACGCCCATATCATGTTCCACCATGATCAATGTCTTGTTCTCGGTCACTTTGCGGATCAGATCGACGATGTAATCTGTTTCCGAATGGCTCATCCCGGCTGTGGGTTCGTCCAGCATGATCACATCGGCCCCGCCCGCGATGGTGATCCCGATCTCCAACGCACGCTGTTCAGCATAGCTGAGCACACCGGCTGGCAACTCGCGGCGATTGAGCAGGTTGATCTGGTCCAGAATATCTTCGGCCGCTTCGGTCAACGCGCGGGAGCGTGAGACAATCTTCCAGAAGGAGTATTTATATCCCATCGACCACAGCAATGCGCAGCGGACGTTTTCAAAGACGCTCATCCGCGGGAAGATATTGGTGATCTGGAACGACCGCGACAGGCCAAGGCGGTTGATCTCGTAAGGCGCCATGCCAGCGAGATCCGTGCCATGCAGGCGCACCTTGCCTTCGGTGGCCGGAAACCGCGCGGTGATCAGGTTGAACAGCGTCGATTTCCCCGCGCCGTTCGGCCCGATGATGGCATGACGCTCTCCGGCGGCGACGGACAAGTCGACACCGCGAATGATCTCGGCCTTGCCAAAGCTTTTATGCAGGTTCTCAAGCTCAAGTGCGGGATACCCGACGAGTTGCGGAGCCATATTCATCACGCCGCTCCTTTCATCACATTGGCCTCGTGAAACGCCTCAGCCATGTCTGGCGCGCCGCGTTTGGCCAGCCAGAGCCCGCCTGCCGCAATCGCCCCGAAGAGAAGCCAAGGCACGGGCGAATGTGTGTTGAAGGTGGTCCAGAACAGCACCATCTCATGATCCCCGATCGAGGCATGTCGCAAGTGGAAGGTGAGTTCGATCAGACAACACAGCGCGAGAGTGCCGATGATGCCGGGAAACAAAACCTTGGCATAGGGCCCGGCCAAGTGGCTGAGCCTGCCCATCTTGGCCGCAGGCGCGTGCAGCATTAAAAGTCCCGCCAGGCCACCCGGAAAGAACATCACCGTCGCCACAAACAGCGCGCCCACATACAGCTGCCAAAGCTCGGTTTCGAGCGACAGCACCGTTTGCAGCAGTGTAAAGACAATTGCCCCGATGATCGGCCCGAAAAAGAACCCGGCCCCGCCCAGAAAGGTCACCAGAAGGATTGCGCCTGATTGCGTGAGGTTCAGGTTCTCTTCTGTCAGGATCTCATAGTTGATGGCAAAAAGCCCGCCCGCGATGCCCGCGAAAAAGCCCGAGGCGACAAAGGAATAGAACCGCACCCAACGCGCGGAATAGCCAAGGAATTCGGCCCGTTCAGGATTGTCGCGCACCGCATTGGCCATGCGTCCCATCGGTGTGCGCGACCACAGATACATCAACACGGCCGAGACCATCAGCCAGAAGACGACCAGATAATAGACCTCGATCTGGCGCAGGAATTCGATGCCGAAGAAAGGCAGGCCATAGGTCCGGTCGCCGCTGATGCCCTCTTCACCGCCGAAGAAGACGACTATGATGACCGAACAGGCGGCGATCAACTCCCCAACGCCCAGCGAGATCATGGCAAAGACCGTGCCGGCCTTGCGCGTGGAAAACGCCCCCACGATCAGAGCCAGCCCCATGCCAAACAGCCCGCCAAAGATCGGCAGCACCGGCAGCGGGATCAGGCCAAAGAAGGCGTCCCAGTTCATAATATGCACGCAGGCAAAGCCGCCCACGCCCATATAGACCGCATGGCCAAAGGACAGCATCCCGCCCTGCCCCAGCAGCATGTTATAGGCCAGCGCAAAGATGATGGTCATCGCCATCTGGTTCATGATCGTAAGAGCCGAGTTCGACGTGAAGATCAGCGGCATAACCAGCAAAAATCCAAGCGCGATCACCCAGGGCAGCACCTGCGGCATGATCGACGACCGGGCGGCGGTGGTTTGTGTCAGATCCGTCATGCGTCACGCTTCCCGAAAAGCCCATAGGGGCGGAAGACAAGGATCAACACCATTAGGATATAGGGCAGAATATCCGCCACCTGAGGCGAGGTCAGCGTCCATAAATCCTGCCAAGCGCTGTCCCAGATGGGTTCGGGCTTGTTAAAGCCCAGCGTGGTCAGAAGATCCTCCATCCGCAGATTGTAGGATTTGGCGAAGGTCGTAAGCCAGCCGATCAGCAGCGAGGCCACAAGCGCCCCCCAAAGCGAGCCGAGCCCGCCTATCACGATCGTCACGAACACAATTGAGCCCAACACAAAGGCCATGCCCGGAAAGGTCGACAGGACCGGCCCCGCGATCACGCCTGCAACCCCGGCCAGCGCGGTGCCGACGCCGAAGACGCCCATGAAGATGAAAGGCACATTATGTCCCAGCGCTTCCACCGTTTTGGGATAGCTCAGTGCTGCTTGAATGATCATCCCGATGCGCGTGCGGGTCAGCACGTAGAGAAGCCCGATAAAGATCGTCACCGAGATGAAGATCATGAACACCTTGTAGGCCGGGATCGAATTGCCCGCGATGGCAAAGGCGGTGAATTGCAGGATTTCGGGGGTTTCATAAGGCATCTGGTTCTTGCCCCAGACGAATTGCACTACCTCTTCGATCAAAAGCGCGAGCCCGAAGGTAAAGATAAGTTCCGGCACATGGCCATATTGATGCACCCGCCGCAGGCCATAGCGCTCGACCCCTGCGCCCAGCACACCTACGAGGATCGGCGCTATCAAAAGCCCCATCCAGAAGCCCAGATAGATAGAGATCTGATAGGCGAAATACGCGCCCAGCATGTAAAACGAGGCATGGGCGAAATTGAGCACGCCCATCATTGAAAAGATCAATGTCAAACCCGCTGACAGCATGAACAGGAGCAATCCCGTCACCAAGCCATCGATGATATTCACCGCAATGAGGTCCATGCCTCATGCCTCCCCTGTCTTTGAAATCCCCCCGGATGACTGGCCCCCGCGTAGCAGGGGCCAGTAGCGCGCGTCTTACGGACGGCGCATCTTGCAGGTGGTCGGGCTGTCCATTGCCGCCATTGGCACCGTGTTTTCAACGACGACCCCATAGCCGGAATTGTCATAGTCAAAGCTGACGCCATCATCGGTGTGTACGTTGATATGCACATCCTGAATCAGCTGATGATCCTGTGGACGCATGAAGACCTTGCCACCCCAGAGATTGTCATGCTCCATACCTTCCAGCGCGTTGGCAATGGCGACGACATCCGTGGCAGAACCGGCCTGATCGATCGCTTTGGCAAGCATTTCAATCACGTTGGTGATGCGCGCCTGGCTGAGATTACCATCGGGATATTTGGCTTTGAACGCTTCGACATAGGCCGCTGCACGATCAGACGCAGGCGGGTTGAGCGCGCCTTCGGCTACCAACCGCAAGGACCCTTTGCCAGCTTCACCAAAGGCGGCGGTGATGCCGTCCGCGGCTGCGTAATAGGTGTAGATCGGGCCGGTATAGCCGTTCTCCAGCACCGATTTGCCAAGGCCCAGCATATCCGCACCCCAATTGCCGGTGATGATCGCGTCGGCCTCGGAGGCCATGATCTTGCGGCTATAGGGGGTGAAATCCTTCACCTTGCCGATCGGGTGCAGCTCGTTCCCGACAATTTCGATATCGGGGCGCTTTTCGGTCAGGAACCGAACAGCGGCGGAGGCCACAGCCTTCCCGAAGGAATAATCCTGCCCGATGATATAGACCTTCTTGATATCCTCGGTGCCGGCGATCTTGTCCGTGATCACGTCCATCTTGATATCGGCATTTGCATCAAAGCGGAAATGCCAGAAGTTGCATTTGTCATTGGTCAGTGCCGGATCGACCGCCGAATAGTTCAAGAACAGAACCCGGTCATCGGGGTTCCGACGATTATGCTTGTCAATCGCTTCGGTCAGAGCATTGGCCACGCCCGAGCTGTTGCCCTGTGCGATGAAGCGAATGCCCTGATCAATTGCAACCTGAAGCTGAATCAGAGATTCTTTCGGGCTGATTTTGTTGTCGAAGGCCACGATCTCGAACATCTGCCCGTCCAGGACGCCGCCCTGTTTGTTCACAAGCTCTTCGGCGGCAAATTCATATTGATGCAAGCCATTGGTGCCGGTCCCGGCAAAGGGCCCGGACAGCGGATCGATAAAGGCGATCTTGACGTTTTCGGCTTGGGCGGCAATGGCGCTGACACCAATTGCCAACGCGGCGAGAATGCCGCGTTTCATGTTGATACGCATAGATTTTCCTCCCAATCGTGCCGTGCCCGATTTTTGGCATCAGATCTCCGGCGCTGCCGAAAGGCTTGCACATCCGTCAGATAAGTCAAGCATTCACGCAGGAAAATTGCGCGGGCGCCCGTGACTGGCGGCGGATTATTTCAGTCCCGCTCTAAGGCATCCAGCCCGTGCTGGGCAAAGACCGGGACATATTGCCCCAGCATTTTGGCCCGTGCCGGGTTGGACGCATTTCCATCCAGCGCCCGTTTCAACACGCCCTGAATGATTGCCGCCATACGGAAAAAGCAAAATCCAAGGTAGAATCCAAAGCGGTCAATCCCGGTCAGCCCACGCCGTGCACAGTAATCAGCGATAAAGGCCTCATCCGTCGGCAGGCCCAAAGCCGCGCGGTCCAGCCCGCCCATGCCGCGCCCTTCGCCGCCAGCAGGCATCTGCCATTGCATGATGACCGAGGCCAGATCGGCGTAAGGATGCCCGATGGTCGACAATTCCCAATCCAGAACAGCCAGACACGCCACCCCGTCGCGGGAAAAGATCATATTGTCGATGCGGTAATCGCCATG
This sequence comes from Paracoccaceae bacterium, assembly GCA_013214715.1. Lineage (GTDB taxonomy): Bacteria > Pseudomonadota > Alphaproteobacteria > Rhodobacterales > Rhodobacteraceae > JABSSB01. Next base: position 5,424 of record JABSSB010000018.1, read on the forward strand.
GACCAGCGTACGTTGTCCGTCATCGGCGGGCATGGCGTCGGGCAGCGCATCGATCAGCGCATCCATGGCAGCATGGGCATCGGTTTCCGAGGCGCGGTATTGCTTGGTCCAGCGGGCGATCTGGCGTTCGTAATAATTGCCCTCTGGCCCGTAATCCGACAGGCCCACCGCCGCGATATCGACATCATGCAGCGCGGCCAAGACCTTGTTCATGCTGTCAATCACGCCTGTGCGAGTGGCGTTGTCGCAGCCTTCCATACGCGGATCGGAAAAATTGCGCCCGTCCACGTGATCCATCACGTAAAACGCAGATCCGATCACCGCGTCATCCTCGCAAAGCAGATGCACCGGCGCGACAGGCACATCCGTCCCAGCAAGCGCTTTTTGCACGCGAAACTCGCGATCCACCGCATGCGCGGATTTTAGCAGAACCCCCGGCGGCTTTCGGCGCAGGACATAGTTTCTGACCGGTGTTTTTAGCAGAAAGGTCGGGTTCGACTGGCCGGTGGCGAACTTGTCCACCTCCACGGCCCCGTCAAAGCCCGGTAGCTGGTCTTTGAGAAAGGCTGAAACAGCCGCGATATCAAGTGTCTGCGTGTCGGTCATGATCTTCAGCTATAGGTCAGGAACGTGTCGGTATTGCTGGCGTCGAGGAAGGGCGTTTCATTCAGGGAATGCAGCCACCGCCGCCCGCGGGTCAGAATGTATTTGGACAGAGCGCAATTCTTGATCTGCAATTGCAGCGTGATCATCTGGCTGGCGGGGGCCTCCATCACCATCGCGGTGAAAAAGCCAATCGGCCCTCCCGATGACACGGCCAGCGGCGTTTTGGCGCCCTGCGCCTCGATTGTCTGGATCGCATCCTCGACCCGGTCGCGGAACGCGTCAAAGGCTTCGGGTGGGTTGGCGATATCGCCCTCTTGCCACTCAAGCACAACATCGCGCAGCAGACGGAAATGGGTGCGGCGGTCGGTATGCAGGTTTTCCGGCGCCTCCCGCCCGGCAAAGCGCGCATCAAGCAGCCCGCCGAAATCGAACTCGTTCAACCCGGGCAGGACCATCGGCTCCAGATCAAGGCCAAGCCCTGCCATGATCCCGTCATAGGTTTCGCGATGCCGCTTTTGGCCGCCGATGATACCCAGATCGGGCGTCACGCCCTGTCGCTTCAGCGCCTCACCCAAGGCACGCGCCTGTTGGTGACCGATGGACGACAGGCGATCGTAGTCATCGGTGCCAAACGACGCCTGCCCATGCCGAACAAGGTGGAAGATCGCGCTCATCCAAGTCGCGCCTTGAGCCGCTCTTGCGCGGCGACGAATTCGCGATGGATGCGGCCCACCAGATCGGCAGTGGGGCCGACGGATTTCACCGCGCCAATGCCCTGCCCCGCGCCCCAAATCTCCTTCCAGCTTTTGGGCTTGGACGACCCGCTGGAGAAATTCATCGAGGATGGGTCCGCCTCGGGCAGATTGTCAGGGTCCATACCGGCCTGGGTGATCGAGCCTTTGAGGTAATTGCCCCAAACACCTGTGAACAGGGACGAATACACGATATCCTCAGCCCCGCTATCGACGATCATATCCTTATAGCCATCGACGGCATTGGCCTCCTCCGTGGCGATGAAGGGCGAGCCAACATAACCCAGATCAGCGCCCATCGCCAAAGCCGCCAAAAGCGAGTCTCCCGTCGCGATCGAGCCCGACAATAGCAGCGGCCCGTCAAACCATTCACGGATCTCGCGGATCAGGGCAAAAGGCGACTGCGCGCCGGCATGGCCGCCCGCACCGGCTGCCACGGCAATCAACCCATCGGCGCCTTTGGAGATCGCCTTTTTCGCAAAGGTATTGTTGATGATATCATGCAATACGATGCCGCCGCAGCTATGGGCGGCATCGTTCACCTCGACCCGCGCGCCGAGGGAGGTGATCCAGATCGGCACCTCATGTTTGACGCAGATTTCGATATCCCGGTCGAGCCGCACGTTTGAACGATGCACGATCTGGTTGATCGCAAAGGGTGCGGCCGGGCTGTCGGGATTGGCCTGATTGTGGCGGTCCAGCTCTTCTTCGATCTGGGTCAACCATGTGTCGAGAAGCGGGTGTTCGCCCTCGCCTTCGCGCGCGTTCAGCGCCGGAAAGCTGCCAATGATCCCCGCCTTGCATTGCGCAATCACCAGCGCGGGCACCGAGATGATAAACAAGGGCGAGCCGACCATGGGCAGGCGCAGCCCTTGCAGCGCCTTGGGCAGATGCGCATCTCCGCGCGGCTGTTCTGCACCGTCCATCACAGCACCTCAAAGAGGCCAGCCGCCCCCATGCCGCCGCCAACGCACATGGTGCAGACAACATATTTCACCCCGCGCCGTTTGCCTTCGATCAGCGCGTGGCCAACCATGCGCGCGCCCGACATGCCATAGGGGTGCCCGATGGAGATCGCGCCTCCATCGACATTCAGCAACTCATCCGGGATGCCCAGTGTGTCGCGGGAATAGATGACTTGCACGGCAAAGGCTTCGTTCAGCTCCCACAAACCGATGTCATCCATGCTCAACCCATGGGCCTTGAGCAGTTTCGGCACGGCAAAAACAGGGCCGATGCCCATTTCATCCGGCTCACAACCTGCGGCCATCACACCAACGCAGCGGCCCAGCGGCTCCAAGCCCTTTTGCTCGGCCAACTTCGCGTCCATCAGCACCGAGGCCGACGCGCCATCCGAAAGTTGCGAGGCATTGCCCGCCGTTATGAAACCGCCTTCTTTGACGTGGATGCCATCCTTGAAAACAGGCTTTAGGCCTGCCAGCGACTCTGCCGTGGTGCCGGGGCGGTTGCCTTCGTCCTTGGACAGCGTCACCGCATGATCGCTGATCTCGCCGGTTTCCTTGTTCTGAATTTTCATGATCGCGTCCATGGGCACGATCTCGGCATCGAAACGCCCGGCCTGCTGTGCCTCATGCGTGCGGGCCTGGCTTTGCGCGCCATAGGCATCCTGCGCCTCCCGCGTCACGCCATAGCGTGCGGCGACGGTTTCGGCGGTTTCCAGCATGCTCATGTAAATCTCGGGCTTATGCTCTTTCAGCCAGGGATCGCGGTTCACGCGCATATCGGGCGTCTGCACGGTCGAAATGCTTTCAACCCCTGCGCCAATAACCACATCCATCCCGTCCTGCACCACCTGTTTGGACGCGGTGGCAATCGCCATCATCCCGCTGGCGCATTGGCGGTCGACGGACATGCCCGCAACTGTCACCGGCAAGCCCGCACGGATCGCTGTCTGACGCGCAATATTGCCGCCCTGAAAGCCCTGTTGCAGGGCCGAGCCCATGACGATGTCCTCGATCTCGGCGCCCTCCAATCCGGCGCGGCTGACCGCGTGGCTGACGGCATGGGCCGCAAGCGCTTGTGGCGTAGTGGCATTGAACGCGCCGCGATAGGCCTTGCCAATCGGGGTGCGCGCGGTGGAGACGATCACGGCGTCACGCATGGGAGTATCCTCCAGAAGATGCGGGGCCTCAGCCCCAGTTCAGATCCACGCCCAGGGCCTCGGCCGCGGAGCGTGCGTATTTTCGGGTTTGGGCAAAGGCATCCGGCATATCGGCTTGCCCGGTTGGGTCGGTAATCTTGTCCCAATGGGCGGCGACCTCTTCGGGGGTTACTTCGCCCGCGAAAGCCACGCCTTGGGTTTCATAGACCTTGGTGACGGCAAAGCTGCCTGCGCCTGCGCCAAGGATCACGCGGCTGGGGGCGTCATCTGACACCAGATATAGCAAGCCGGGCGTGATCGTTTCGGGTTTCAGCAGGTCCAAAGCCACCTCGGGCAGCAGGCTTTCCGTCATCCGCGTGGCCGCCGTGGGGGCCAGCGTGTTTACGCGAATATCATCCCGCGCGCCTTCCAGATGCAGCACATTCATCAGCCCCATCATCGCGGCCTTGGCGGCGCCATAATTGCTTTGCCCGAAATTGCCATAAAGGCCCGAAGCCGAGGTCGTCAGCGCCACGCGCCCAAATTTCTGCGCCCGCATGATTGGCCAGACGGCATGGGTCACCGTGACGGTGCCCATCAGATGCACCTCAACCACCTTGCGGAAATCCTCGAGCGTCATTTTCGAAAACGTCTTGTCGCGCAGGATGCCGGCATTGTTGACGCAGATATCCACGCGGCCCCAACGGTCCATCGTGGTTTGAACCATGTCCGCCACGTCATTGGTTGAGGTCACGTCAGCACCATGCGCGATGGCGTCACCGCCCGCGTCGATGATCTCTTGCGCAACAGCTTCAGCCGCTGCCGAAGATCGCCCGGCCCCATCGGTGGCCACGCCCATATCATTGACCACCACGCGCGCCCCGCGCGCCGCCAGTCCCAGCGCGTGAGAGCGGCCCAAACCAGTGCCTGCCCCCGTGACAATCGCCACACGCCCGTCAAATCGGATCTCGCTCAACAGCCCCTCCCCTGGCTGAATAGCCTATTGCGACAGATGGTTATTGCCCGCCCTTTTCGGCGTGGCGCAGCGGCCCAAAATGTCGCACTTCCCGAAAGCTACACCTCAATGAGCAATTGACAACAGCCCCCCTGCCTCCAATTTTGCCATGACGTTGCGAGACTTCGGCAACGTGCGAGGGAGGATAAGACATGAAAGCGATGCTCAGCACTGCCGTGGGCGGGCCAGAGACACTTGAGCTGACGGAGCTTGAGACACCACAGCCACGCAAGGGGCAGCTGCTGCTGCGCGTGCATGCGGCGGGGGTGAACTTCCCCGATACGCTGATCATTCGCGATCTGTATCAGATGAAACCGCCGCGCCCCTTTGCGCCGGGTGGTGAGGTGGCCGGAGAGGTTGAGGCCATTGGCGACGGCGTCGAGGGATTTGCCGTGGGCGACCGCGTGCTGGCGTTGACCGGGCATGGTGGCTTTGCCAGCCATATTTGCGTGCCCAAGGCCGCGGCCTTCAAAATCCCCGATGGGATGCCCTATGAGGATGCGGCCACCTTCATCTTTACCTATGGCACATCCTACCATGCCCTAAAGGATCGCGCGCAGATCAAAGCCGGGGAAAGCCTGTTCATTCTGGGCGCCGCAGGCGGCGTCGGAGCTGCCGCGATTGAACTGGGCAAGGCCGCCGGAGCCAAAGTCATCGCCGGTGTGTCGAGCCAGGACAAGGCCGATTTCTGCCGCGAGATCGGCGCCGATGAGGTGCTGATCTACCCACGCGAGATGGATCGCGACGCGCAAAAGGCGCTGTCAAAAGAGGTCAAATCGCTGGCCGGGCCGGATGGTGTTGATGTGGTCTATGATGCGGTGGGCGGCGATTACGCCGAACCCGCGATCCGCGCGCTGGCCTGGACAGGGCGGTTTCTGGTCGTGGGATTCCCTGCGGGCATCCCGAAGATTCCGCTGAACCTGACCTTGCTCAAAGGCAGTCAGATTGTCGGCGTCTTCTGGGGCGCGCATACGATGCGCGAGCCGCAAGCGCATGCTCAGAACATGGCCGAATTGTTTGCGCTTTATGCAGATGGCAAGGTCAAGCCGCGCATCTCGGCCCGCTATGGCCTGGCGGATGTGCCCACGGCGCTGACCGACATGGCCGAGCGGCGTCTGCTGGGCAAAGCCGTCATCACAATCGATTAAAGCCCGGCCAGATGCGTGACCTCATTGAATCCGCGCAGATCATAGCCGTCGGGCGTGATCACCAGCCGCGAGATCGATCCGTTTTCCGCGCCGATAAAGGCCGAAGGCGCGGCGCCCGTCGCTGTGGCCAGCACCATGCCGATCACGCCGCCATGCACCACCGCCGCAACGGTTTGATCGCTGTGGCGTGCGGCAATGCCATGCAAGGCCCTCATAACGCGACGTCGCAGGGTCTGGGCGGTTTCGGCGCCGGGGATCTCTCCCCAATCCTGCCGGGTGCGGGCACGCAGGGCGGCGGGGTCGCGATTGGCGGTCTTTATACGATAGAGCCCCCCTTCCCAATCGCCCAGAAATACTTCCCGCAAATCTGGCGCTTCAATCGGTGCCAGACCATGCGACGCCGCCAGCGGGGCCGCCGTCTGATGGGTGCGCTGCAGCGATGTGACATAGATGGCCGCAAGCGGCGCGTCTTGCAGCGCAACCGCCGCGCGCTCGGCCTGCGCGTGACCGACAGGCAGCAGTTCAGGGTCGCCATGCCCGTCTTTGAGGGCAAATGGCGCATCGGGCCGGGCCGGAATGGTCTGGCCGTGGCGGATCAACACAATTGTGCAACTGCCCGTTGGAGCGGAATATTTATGCTGGTGGAATTCGGCCATGACTGCCCCCGGAACGTCCTATGTCAGACAGGAGTGCCGCAATGAACGCATTGTCACAAGCCCATGAAAAGCTTTTGCCACTGGTTGGTCAGGAGATCGGCCTGTCGGACTGGTTCGATATCGACCAGACCCGCATCGACCGCTTTGCCAGCCTGACTGAGGATGAGCAATTCATCCATATCGACCCGGCCCGCGCCGCAAAAGAGACACCGTTTGGCGGCACCATAGCGCATGGCTTTCTGACCCTGTCGATGGCCAGCGCGATGGCCTATCAGGTCTTTCCCGCGCTGGAAGGACAAAGCGCGTCGATCAATTACGGCTTTGACAAGATTCGCTTTGTCGCGCCCGTGCGCGCAGGGTCGCGCATACGCGGGCGGTTCACGCTTATGGATGTGCAAAAACGCTCAGAGGCAGAGTTGCTGCGGAAACACGCTTTGGTGGTAGAAATTGGCCAAGTGGACAAACCAGCCCTTGTCGCCGAGTGGCTTTCACTGACAGTGTTCTAGAATGGTTCGTGATGTGACTTACGTTGACGTGTCAAGTGTAAGGACTGACCGTGCCCGACGATGTGACGGTTCACGTTCCGGTAAAGGGCTGAGATGACTTCAATACTTGTTCTGAACGGACCAAATCTGAACTTGTTGGGCCAAAGGCAGCCCGAGATTTATGGCGCAACGACGCTCGCCATGATCGAGGAGCGCTGCGTAAGCCATGGTGCAGCCTTGGGGCTGACTGTCATCTGCGCACAATCGAACCATGAAGGCGTTCTGATTGACCATATTCACGCCGCCCGCGACGACGCGTCAGGGCTGGTGATCAATGCCGGCGCCTATACCCATACCTCACTGGCTTTGGCCGATGCGGTTGCGTCTGTCGCCCTGCCCATGGTCGAGGTGCATCTGTCCAATATCCATGCCCGCGAAAGCTTTCGCCATCATTCCTATCTGGCTCTCGTCGCTTTGGGCCAGATTGCAGGGTTTGGTGCCAAGGGCTATGATCTGGCGCTAGACGCGCTGGCCGCACATCTGGAGGTCGCTCAACCATGACAAAGAAATCCAAAAACATTCTGGATTATCTGCATTTCGCGACCCATGCGCCCAATCTTGAAGAGCTGTGGGCAGAACACACGTCTTTTATGGCGGGATATGGATTTGACCGGCTGATCTATGGCTGCACCATGTTCAAGACGCAGACTTCTTTGGGGGATCCGGATGATTTCGTGATCCTCACGAACCATGACCCGGCCTATGTGCACGAATTCATGGATGGTGGGCTGTTCCTGCATGCACCGATGACAACCTGGGCTGCGCGCAGCGAAGGCGCGGCGAGCTGGCGTAAGATACGCGAAGTCATGGCGGACGTGCCCGCCACGCCAGACCTGATCCGGCTGAATGATGTCAATCAGCGCATGGGCGTTTTGCAGGGGTATACGATCAGCTTCAAATCTGTTTCGAGCCGGATCAAAGCCCTGATATCGCTTTGTGGCGAAGCTCAGATGAGCGCAGAGGAGGTCGACGCGGTCTGGCGCGAGCATGGCTATGATTTGATCCTTGTGAACAATGTGGTTCACCTCAAGATCCTGTCCCTGCCCTATGCGCCGCCAAACCGGTCCCTGACCAAGCGACAGCGCGAGGCCTTGCAATGGGTTAGCGACGGGAAGACCACACAGGATATCGCGATGCTGATGGGTCTGACGGCAGCAACGGTGGAAAAGCATCTGCGCCTTGCGCGCGACAGCTTGTCGGTGGAGACCACCGCTCAGGCGGTCATGAAAGCGTCGCTACACAACCAAATGTATATTTTGGAAACATAATTCCGGCTTTCAAATTGCGGAATTTGGGCAACAGTAAGGTTTTCCTGACTACACTCTCACGTGAAAGTTAAGCAAGTTGTAATCGTTCCGTGAGTGGTGGCTTTGGCTATGGAACATCGGTGATTGACCCCTGAGATTGCAGGGCTCTCTGATCCGGTCGGCATCGCAGTGTATAGTCCGCTGTCGATGCCGATTTTTTGTGACCTGGTGATCGGTGTCTTTGTCGCGGTGAAGCAATAGGTTCAGAAAAAGCTTGGGCGGTCTATGCGGGTCATAGATCGCCCTTTTTATGCGCCATTGCCGCACCAACAAAAAAGGGCCGGCCTTTTGGCCAGCCCTTTTCAGGATTTTTGTAGCGGGGCTTAGCCCTGTGCGGCTTTCGCCACCTCGGCTGCGAAATCTTCTTCTTTCTTCTCGATGCCTTCGCCGACTTCCAGACGCACAAAGCCCGTCACTTCGACACCGGCCTCTTTCGCGGCGGCGCCAACGGTCAGGTCGGGGTTCACCACAAAGGCCTGGTTCAGCAGAGTCGATTCGGCGACAAACTTCTTCATGCGGCCGATGATCATCTTCTCGATGACCTGCTCCGGCTTGCCGGATTCGCGCGCGATGTCCATCTGGACCTGCTTTTCCTTCTCGACCACGGCCGGGTCCAGATCGTCTTCGGACAGGGCAGCGGGGTTCACGGCGGCGATGTGCATCGCAACCTGCTTGCCGAACGCCTCGTTATCGCCCGACAGTGCAACCAGAACGCCGATCTTGCCCATGCCCGGCACAACCGCGTTGTGCACATAGGTTACAACCGACGCGCCTTCGAGCGCGGCCATGCGGCGCAGCGACATGTTTTCGCCGATGGTCGCGATCTTGTCGGTCAGGGTTTCCGACACGGTCTTGTCACCCAGCGAGGCATTCGCGAGCTCTTCCACAGTCGACACGCCGATAGCAGCTGTGGCGAATTTGCCGACCATTTCCTGGAATTCGGCGTTCTTGGCCACGAAGTCGGTTTCCGAGTTCACTTCAACCGCGACACCTTTGCCACCATCGACCAGAACTGCCACCAGACCTTCGGCGGCGGTGCGGCCGGATTTCTTGGCGGCTTTGGCCAGGCCCTTGGTGCGCAGCCAATCCACGGCTTCGTCCATGTTGCCTTCGGTTTCCGTCAACGCCTTCTTGGCGTCCATCATGCCTGCGCCGGTGGTGTCGCGCAGTTCTTTGACCATTGCTGCAGTGATTGCCATCTGGTCTCTCCTCAAATGGTATTTGCCTTCGGGGCGGGTCTTACCCCACCCCATATGTCATTTACGTGACAGCGGGCCTTACGCCTCGGCGGGGGCCTCGGCGGCGTCGGCCTCTACGGCCATCTCTTCCTCGGGCATTTCTTCCAAGGCACCAAGATCAACACCGGCAGCGCCCAGCTGAGCGGTCATGCCTTCCAGAGCGGCACGGGCCACCAGGTCGCAATAGAGCGCAATCGCACGCGCCGCGTCGTCATTGCCCGGGATCACGTAATCCACGCCAGAGGGCGAGCAATTGGTGTCCACCACGGCAACAACCGGGATGCCTAGCTTGTTGGCTTCGGCAATCGCCAGCGATTCCTTTTTCACGTCGATGACGAAAAGCAGGTCCGGCGTGCCGCCCATTTCGCGAATGCCGCCCAGCGAGGCTTGCAGTTTGCCTTGATCACGCTCCATGCCCAGACGCTCTTTCTTGGTCAGGCCTTCGGCGCCGGTGGCCATGGTTTCGTCAATCGCGTTCAGGCGGTTGATCGACTGCGACACGGTTTTCCAGTTGGTCAGCGTGCCACCCAGCCAGCGGTGGTTCATGAAATACTGGGCTGATTTCTCGGCGGCGTCTGCGATGGGCTGCTGTGCCTGACGCTTTGTGCCGACAAACAATACGCGGCCACCTTTGGCCACGGTGTCACGCACAGCGGCCAGAGCCTGTTCCAGCATCGGAACGGTCTGGGTCAGGTCGAGAATGTGAATGCCGTTGCGCGAGCCGTAGATATAAGGCTCCATGCGTGGGTTCCAGCGCTGGGTCTGGTGGCCGAAGTGAACGCCAGCTTCCAACAGCTGTCGCATCGTGAACTCGGGAAGAGTCATCTCATAGTTCCTTTCCGGTTTAGCCTCGGCGGGGAAATCAGGGCATTTGCCCCAACCGGCGGACCCATGGGGATGTCTCCCCCACAAGGCCCAAACCCCGCCTGCGGTATGAATGAGCGGCGCATATATCACCCCGCGCCCGGGTGCAACCCCTCACTGCCGCGGCGCACAGCCTGCTCGCAGCGCAGCGCGAGCGATTTGCGGCTATCGCCATCGGCCACGGTCAGCGGCGGATGGCATATCACGGTAATCTGCCCATGCCGTGACGTGGCCAGCATCTGAATCAGATGGGCGCCAAAATCCATATCCCCCCACCAGCCATAGAACCGCGGATCCGCACCGTCCGGTGCCTGATAGACAACCGTCACTGGCTGGATTTGCAGTCCCTGCATATCGGTGAAGGCTTCAAACAGCGTGGATTTGAACGGCAAGATCCGCCGCCCGTCGGTCGAGGTGCCTTCGGGGAAGAACAGCAGATTGTCGCCCGCTGTGATCCGGCCGCGAATGACACGTGTCTGGGCCTGCGCCTGGCGCCGATCACGCTCTATGAAGACTGTGCCTGTCGCGCGGGCAAGCCAGCCGATGCCAGGCCATTTGGAGACCTCGGCTTTTGACACGAATATCAGGGGCTGGCTGGCATTGAGAGCAAAGATATCAATCCAGCTGGAATGGTTGGCCACCAACACGCCGCGCTGCGTTATCGGCTGACCCGTCACGCGATATCCGACCCCCATCAGCCGCAGCGCGTTGCGCGACACAAAGGGCGCGATATGGCGCGTGACCGGACGTTTCGCGCCCAGAAGCAGATATTCCGGCAGGCGCAGCGCCATGTGCACCAGCAAGCCGCCAAAGACCAGAATGACCAAAGGCACGGCGCGCAACCCGACACGCAGCCAGCCCGCCCCTGTGATTGGTGCCGCAAGGGGCAGATCGTCTGAATGCCAGGTCGGTTTGGTCATCGGCCGCCCGCGTAAAGCCGCTTTTGACGCGCATTCATCTGGGCCGTGTCCAGCACCAGGCAGACATCGGTCGTATTGAACCGATGATCCACAAAGGCTCCATCGCCCACGCATCCGCCCAGACGCAGATACGCCTTGATCAGCGCCGGAACAGCCAGCGTGGCGCGGCGGCGGTCGATCTGGTCGGGTGGCATCAGGTCCATGCGTTGATAGACCGCGTCCAGCGCGCGCGGGCGCAGATCGGCGGGCGCCAGGTGGGTGTGATGCAGCATCGACAAAGGTTCGGCAATCGCGTCGATATCGGTGCCGTGGAACGAGGCCACGCCAAAGAGAAGATCAATCTCGTGCTCGGCCACATAGGCCGCCAGCCCGGTCCAAAGGTGAAACATCGCCGGCCCGCCGCGATAGTCGCGGTGCAAGCATGAGCGACCAAGTTCGAGCAAGCGACGTCCCGATGATTTCAACGGGCCCAGATCATATTCATCTTCGCCATAGAACTGGCCGACCTTGTCCGCCTGTTCCTGCCGCAGGAGGCGGTACACGCCGACCACCTGCCCCGTGGCATCATCGCAGACCAGCATATGATCGAAAAACGGGTCAAAGCGGTCGATCTCGAGCCCGGCATCATGATCCACCATCGGCCCGTCCGAGCCCAATTCCTGCACGAAGACATCATAGCGCAGCGCCTGCGCCGCGCGCAGGTCATCGGGGGTATCGGCCAGTCGCACCGAAAAACTGGGCTGCGCAGACATCAGGGCGCGCTCCGTTGGATCAGAGGGTCGCAGGGGACATAGGCCGCTTTGAGCGCCGGTGCAACCAACCGGACATACTTGCAAATTTCTGCGTGGTTAACATTTCGTTAACCAAGTTCAGACATCAAAGACTGGCTCGAGAAGGACAACGGTGCTGTCTATGACAACCTTGCCCTCTTCGGGGAACATCACGGTCACACGGTGGCCGATATTGGATTGCACCTGCCCCACGCCCCAATCTGGATGGTGGGGGTGGCGTACGAACATTCCGGGAGACTGGAAGGCATTGGCATCTGACATTGGGAGCACAGGTCCTTTTGACGGGGCTGTTTACGGGGGCAACGTGGACACAGGGACGGAAGATGACAAGCTCAAGCTGGCAACTTTGGTCGGCTCGCGGATTTGCCACGATCTGATTTCGCCGATCGGCGCGGTGCAGAACGGGGTTGAGTTGCTGGAATTGTCGCGCAGTGTGGATGGGCCGGAGCTTGAGCTGATTGCCGAGTCCGTCCGCAGCGCATCAACACGGGCGCGGTTTTTTCGCATCGCCTATGGCGGGGCATCGGTGCAGATGCTGGGCCGAGGCGAAGTTGCCGGGGTGATCGACGATTTCAATCGCACCGGGCGGCTGAAGGTAGATTGGGGGATCGAGACACCGCAATCCCGGGCGCTGGTGCGGTTGTCATTCCTGTCTCTGCAATGCTGTGAGGCGGCGATGCCCTTGGGCGGGACCGTACAGATCACCGTGCAGGAGGATCGCTGGCAGCTGGTGGCAGACTCCGCCCGGCTGCAGATGGACCCGCACTTGTGGGAGGATCTGATGCTGATGCCGGATCTTGAAAATCTGCAGCCCGCTCACGTGCAGTTCGCCCTGCTGCCAATGGCGGCGAATGGCATGGGACGACAGGTCGAGGTGATCCGCCGCGATACAGGTATCACGCTGAGCTTCTAACCGCGCACCGTGCCGTCACCGGTGACCAGATATTTGAAACTGGTCAGCTGATCGGCACCGACCGGACCGCGGGCATGCATCTTGCCCGTGGCGATGCCGATCTCGGCCCCCATGCCAAATTCTCCCCCATCGGCAAATTGGGTGGAGGCGTTGTGCATCAGGATCGCACTGTCGAGCCCGGCAAAAAACGCCTGCGCAGCAGTCCTGTCTTCGGTCAGGATGCAATCGGTATGGTTCGATCCATACCGGCGGATATGGGCGATGGCCTCATCCAGACCCGAGACAGGTTTGGCTGCGATGATCATGTCGAGATACTCGCGCCCCCAATCCTCGTCCCCGGCTTGCGTCGTGCCGTTTTGGGCCAAAGACCCTTCGGTGCGCACCTCGACACCGGCTTTGACCAGCATGTCGATCACATCGCGGCCCAGTGTCTCGGCGACATCCTGATGGATCAGCAGGCATTCCGCCGCGCCGCAAATCCCGGTGCGGCGGGTCTTGGCGTTCAGAACCACATCAAACGTTTTCTGCGGATCTGCCGCTTTGTCGATATAGATGTGAACGATGCCTTCGAGATGAGCAAACACGGGCACGCGGGCCTCGCGCTGGACCAGACCGACAAGCCCCTTGCCGCCGCGCGGCACAATCACGTCGATGCTGTCGGTCATGGTCAGCATTTCGCTGACAGCGGCGCGGTCGCGGGTGGGCACCAGCTGGATCGCGTCTTCGGGCAAGCCCGCGCTGCGCAACCCTTCGACCAAACATGCATGGATCGCTTGGGAACTGTGGAAACTTTCCGACCCGCCGCGCAGGATCACGGCATTGCCGGCCTTCAGGCACAGCGCCCCGGCATCGGCGGTCACATTGGGGCGGCTTTCATAGATCACGCCGATCACCCCCAGCGGTGTGCGCACACGCTGGATATGCAGGCCCGAGGGCATATCCCATTCCGCCAGCACAGCGCCGACAGGGTCTGCCTGCCCGGCCACGGCGCGCAGCCCGTCCACAATGCCCTGCACCCGCGCCTCATCCAGCATGAGTCGATCCATCATCGCGTCTGACAGGCCCTTGTTGCGGCCAAAGTCCATATCTTCGGCATTGGCGGCAATGATCTTGTCGCGCTGTGCCCAAACGGCATCGGCAGCAGCCAAGAGCGCGGCGGCCCGTACCTCCCCTGGGATCGAGGCGAGACCACTGGCGGCTGCGCGGGCACGCTGGCCGAGATCCATCATCATGCTGTGGGTCTGGTCCTGATCTTTCATCGGGCTCGTCCTTGGGTTGGGTTGGATTGGGGTATTTATAAAGAGAAGAAAATCAGAGCGCCATATCGTCCCGGTGGATCAGGGCCGCGCGGCCCGGATAACCGAGGATTGGCTCGATCTGTGAAGACTGGCAGCCTTTGAGCGCCTGCGCCTCATCCGAGGTATAGCGGCACAGCCCCTGACCCAGCTTGCGCCCCTCCAGAACAATGGCGACCGGATCTCCGCGCCCGAATGTGCCGTCCACCGCAGTCAAGCCCGCAGGCAGCAGGCTTTTGCCACGCGAAAGGGCCGCAGCGGCCCCGGCATCAATACCAAGCGTTCCGCGCGGTTTCATCGACGCGATCCAGCCTTTGCGCGCGGCTTGCGGGTCGAGCGTGGCGGTAAACCATGTTGCTGCCGCACCGTTTGCCAGAGTTTGCAACGGATTCATCACCGAACCTTCTGTGATCGCCATGGCGCAGCCTGCCGCCGTGGCCATCTGCGCGGCCATGAGTTTGGTTTTCATCCCCCCTTTGGAGAGGCCCGATCCCGCGTCCCCAGCCATCGCCTCGATCTCCGGCGTTATGGTGTCGATCACCTCAAACCGTTTGGCGGCGGCGTCGTGAGAGGGGTTGCCGCTGTAGAACCCGTCGACATCAGACAGCAGGATCAGCCGGTCGGCCCCCACGGTGACCGCGACCTGCGCGCCCAGCCGGTCATTGTCGCCATAGCGGATCTCATCCGTGGCCACCGTGTCGTTTTCATTCACGATCGGCACCGCGCCCAGCCCCAGAAGCGTCGCGAGCGTGGCGCGCGAATTGAGGTAGCGGCGGCGGTCGGCGCTGTCTTCGAGCGTGACCAGAACCTGGGCCGTGGTAATACCGTGCGGGGCCAGCGCTTCTTCATAGGCGCGGGCCAGTCGGATCTGACCCACCGCGGCGGCGGCCTGGGACTGCTCCAGAGACAGCGCGGATTGCGGCAGGCCCAGCACGCCGCGCCCCAGAGCGATGGAGCCGGAGGAGACAAGGATCACATCCGCCCCCTGCCCTTTCAGCCAAGCCACATCTTCGGCCAGAGAACGCAGCCAATCAGCACGCAGATGCCCGGTCTGACGGTCCACAAGCAGCGCGGAACCAACCTTGACCACGACACGGCGGGCTTGGCTCAGGGTTCCCACTTTGTGTCCGTTTCGTCTGATTTGAAACGCAGCCGGTCGGCGTCGATTTGGCTGCGCAGGGCGCGCAGCACATCTGTGACGCCCTGACGGGCGACGCCAGACATCTCCATCACCGGGCCGCCAGAGGCCTGTTCCAAAATGGCGCGCGCTTCGGCGCGCTCTTCATCATCCAGCGCATCGACCTTGTTCAACACGGTCACGCGGGGTTTGTCGGCAAGATGCCCGCCATAGGCTTCCAATTCGGTGATGATGGTGCGGTAGTCTTCGGCGACATCCTCGGCCGTGCCATCGACCAGATGCAGCAGCACGGCGCAGCGCTCGACATGGCCCAGGAACCGATCACCAATCCCGCGACCTTCATGGGCGCCCGCGATCAGGCCGGGGATATCAGCCACCACGAATTCCGCCCCGTCCACACCGACAACGCCCAGATTGGGATGCAGCGTGGTGAACGGATAGTCGGCTATTTTGGGCCGCGCATTCGATGTTGCGGCCAGAAAGGTGGATTTACCCGCATTGGGCAGGCCCAACAGCCCCGCATCGGCGATCAGCTTCAGGCGCAGCCAGATCGTGCGTTCGACCCCTTCCTGACCGGGATTGGCGCGGCGCGGGGCCTGATTGGTGGCGGATTTGAAATGCAGATTTCCAAAGCCGCCATTGCCGCCTTTGGCCAGCAACACACGCTCACCCAGTTCGGTCAGATCGGCGATCACTGTCTCTTCGTCTTCATCAAGGATTTCGGTGCCCACGGGCACGCGCAGCACGATGTCATCGCCATCCTTGCCGGTACGCTGTTGCCCGCGCCCGGGTTGGCCGTTCTTGGCGAAGAAATGCTGCTGATAGCGGAAGTCAATCAGCGTGTTCAGCCCATCCACGACCTCAACCCAGACCGAGCCACCCTTGCCGCCATCGCCGCCATCGGGGCCGCCATATTCAATGTATTTCTCGCGCCGGAAGCTGACGCAGCCACCGCCGCCCGCGCCCGAGCGGATATAGACCTTGGCCAGATCCAGAAATTTCACCTGACATACTCCATATGATGCCCCGGCACGGGGATGCGTGAGGTCCGACAGAGCTGCGGACCTCAACTGCCCTCAGATAAACCGAGGTTCGATAACTTGCAACGGGCCTAGAGGCTCTTGCTATAGGTCCAGGTTGGAACCGTTGCGTTGCGTGAGACCGAGAAATCCTCGGCATCGCCCAGATATTCAAAGCCACATTTGATCAGCACCCGGGCCGAGGCCGGGTTGTCCTGAAAGACACTGGCAAAGATCGTGTTGCTTTGTAGCGGATTGGCGCGCAGCAGCGCCTCCAGTGCGGTTTGCGCCACGCCCGTGTTCCAGAATGGCGGGGCCACCCAATAGCCGACCTCGGACTGATTACGGTCCAGACGATCCAGAGAGATGATGCCCATCACCTCGGCCGCGCCCATCGCCGTGCCGTCGAGCGCCCAGACATCTTCGGTCCGGTCGGGCTCATGGCTGCGTTGAATAAACGCTTCGGTCACGCCGGGCGGCAGCGGGTGTGGGATCGATGTGGTCATGCGCGCCAAGCGGTCCTGACCAGCATACATTTCGATCATACCCTTGTCCGATTTTCGCAGCGGACGTAGCACGAAGCGGTCGGTGTCGATGACCTGCTGGGTGACAATCTGATCCATCTGCATTTGGTCTTCTCCCTCTTTCAGCTGATCTGCCGGGATCCCTCGTCCCCGATATATGGGGAGATCAGCAAGGATTTGAAATGGTCTGAAAAAAGCAACAGGGACCGGCTGATGCCGATCCCCGTTTTCATCTTAACCGTCTTCGGGTTCGGCTTATTCAGCAGCCTCCGCGACTGGAAGCACGGAAATGAAGGTTCGGCCCTTCAGGCCTTTACGGAAATTCACGGCGCCTTCTACGGTTGCAAAGATCGTATGATCCTTGCCCATGCCCACGCCTTCACCCGGCCAGAACTTGGTGCCGCGCTGACGCACGATGATGTTGCCCGGGATGGCCGCCTGGCCACCGTAGAGCTTTACACCAAGACGGCGACCTGCAGAGTCGCGACCGTTGCGGGAGGAACCGCCTGCTTTCTTATGTGCCATTCTCTCGTCTCCTTGACCGGATTACTGCGCCAGTTCGGCGGCCTGAGTAATCCACTCGGGCTTGATCTTAACCGTGTCAATAGCAGCTGCGTCGTCTGCCGACAATGCAGCCAGTTGCGAAAAGCTCGTGATGCCGGCATCGGCCAGCTTCTTGGCGGCGGCGGGGCCGACACCCGTGAGCTTGGTCAGGTCATCAGAGACAGCAGCAGCGGGCGCCTCGGCGACTGGTGCGGCCTTGGCCTTGGGGGCCGGTGTTGCAGCAGGCGCTGCCGGTGCATCCACAGAGCCTGCGCCCACGGCCAGCTTCACACCCGAGCTTGCCGCGCCATCGGCGAGGATCTCGGTCACGCGCAGCAGTGTCAGCTGCTGGCGGTGGCCTTTGGTGCGCTTGGAGCTGTGCTTCCGGCGACGCTTGACAAAGTTGATGACCTTCTCGCCTTTGATCTGGTCGATGACTTCGGCCTGAACCGCGGCGCCGTCAACAAACGGCGCGCCCACGACCGGCGCGTCACCGCCCAACATCAGGACGGAATTGAATTGAACTGTTTCACCGGCATCAGCTGCAAGCTTTTCCACGCGGAGCAGGTCACCTGCTGCCACTTTGTATTGCTTGCCACCGGTCTTGAGGACCGCAAACATGGGCCATTCCTTTTCGTTTCGCCGCGTCCTGTGGCCCCCTTGCGGGTGTTGCCGGCTTTTGCCGCCTCGAACTGCGCGCCCGTGATCCGGGCGTTATGACAATAAACCCGGCGCGAGTCACGTCGCACCGGGATGCGCGCTTGTCCGGGTTTAGGGCCGCTTTGTCAACTGCGAAAACGCAGGGCTGCGTTAGATATCCTGTTCAGGACGCAGTTCCGACATCTCGGCGGCGAGCGCTTCGAACCGATTGGCGGTGATCTCATACTGCACCGCGTTGAGAAGCGTGTAGACCTCCATCATCAACGGCTCTTCCAGCGCTTCGGTATAGGCCAGTATATCGGCGTCCGAAAAGTCACGATAGACCCACGCGGCATGGGCCAGCCCACTTTGCTTGACGGAGCGGCGCAACTCTCCTTTCTGCGCGTCCATCATGGCTTGCAGATCCTCGGGGTCCAAACGCAGTTCAATCACACCTGCCGCCGCTGCGGACATCAGAAACCGCATCTGGATCATCTGAATCGCGTTCACCGACACATCAGCGCTGTCGATGGCGGCCTGCATCCGATGGAAATACTCCAGCCTCGGGCTGCCCTCGCGCAGCATCTGCGCGATCAGCGCGCCGCCTTCGGTCTGTTTGACGCTGCCATCCTCTTCCATATGCGCGGCGTTCTCTACTTCGACGAGCCGCTGGCCCAGATCGCTCGCGTAAAACTCAGCCGCGTGGCCCAGGGCTTCGCTGGAGAGCGTGTTTTCCAGAATATCCAGCGCCATCTCGCGCATGATCTCGGTGTCGAACACCTCTTTGGTCAGACGTGTCCAATCAGCCCCGAAACGGCCTGCGTCCAGCCCCAGCATGGCAGGAGCATCGCTGGCCGAGAGCGTAATGCTGTCCAGCGCCACATCAAAACCGGTGACTGACAGGAAGGCTTGAATGCGGGTCCGCTCAGCGGCTTGGGCCGGGGGCACAAGCGCGCCAAGAAGAAGCCCAAGGCCGATGACAAGGGGCAGAAGATGACGACGGGGTGAGTGTGACAGGTGTAACATGCTGAGCAGCGTATTCGGCCCGCAGCGCTTCGCCAAGATTTTGCTGTGGGCATGTGATTTTTTGCCGCTTTTGGCGCGCCGGGTAATTTTTTGCCGCTTTGGACTTGCACCCGTTTTCAAAGCCCACTAAACGCAGCCCACCCCCCGCGGAGAGGTGCCGGAGTGGTCGAACGGGGCGGTCTCGAAAACCGTTGTGGGTGCAAGCCCACCCAGGGTTCGAATCCCTGTCTCTCCGCCACTATACATCTGAGACAATTGAAAAATTTTCCCTCTGATCCGAGGTGCTGCAGCGTTCTTGGATGCGGTGTTCG
>JABSSB010000180.1 GCA_013214715.1 Paracoccaceae bacterium
AAGCACGCGGATCACTCATCGCGTCGACGGCCAAAAGGCGCTCACCCGCATAATACCAGTGGCTCACACTGCCCCCGTCTCCATCGCGGGCAATGACGTGGTCATAACCAATGTTCAGCCCGGCAATCTGCAGCTTCACGTCATACTGATCCGACCAGAACCACGGCGTCGCGACATAATTCTTTTGCGCGCCCATCATATTCTGGGCCACCACTTCGGCCTGATCGATCGCATTGGGCACGCTTTCCAGCCGGATGCGCTGCCCTTTCCACGGAAAAGAGGCACAATCGCCCGCCGCCCAGATATGCGGGTCCGAGGTCTGACCCATCGCATCCACTGCAATTCCGTTCTCCACCACCAGCCCCGCGGCTTCGGCCAGATCGGTCGCGGGTGTGATGCCAACGCCGACAATGACAAAATCCAGCTTCAGCAACGTACCATCCGACAGCTCTGCCCCGGTTACGCGTTCCTCTTCGCCGATCAACCGGGTCAGGCCTATGCCTTCGCGAATGTCGACGCCATGCCCGCGATGCAAGTCACGGAAGTAATCCGAGGTTTCCGGCGCCGCGACACGCTGCAAAATGCGATCCGCCATTTCGACCAGCGTGACCGACACGCCCCGCTTGGCGGCAACCGCCGCGGCCTCAAGGCCAATATAGCCGCCTCCCACGACAAGCGCGCGCGCAGGCTCCGCTACAGCCGGAGCCAACGCATCCACATCGGCCAGATCGCGTACCACGTGCACGCCTGCCAGATCGCCCCCGATCGAGGCGGGCAAATAGCGCGGATGCGACCCGGTGGTCAGCGCCAGTTGATCATAGCTTAGCACCTCGTCCCCCAGATGCACTCGCCGGGCCACCGGATCGATGCGCGTCACCTTTTGGCCCAGCCGCAGGGTGATGTTCTGCTCGGCGTAAAAGCTTTCCGGCCGCAGATAAAGCCGTTCGACCGCCATGTCGCCCAGCAGATAGGCTTTGGACAAAGGCGGGCGCTGATAGGGCGGCGAGGGCTCCGCCCCGATCAAGGTAATCTCACCCTCAAACCCGCTGGCCCGCAATTTTGCCACCAAGGATGCGCCGGCCTGTCCGGCCCCGATCACGATAAAGTGAGCCATCCGCTGAATAATCCCCTGCTTCCCTCTGGCACGCTGCGGCGCGCGCCGTATATGGCGGGGAATAGCATTCAATCTACGCGAGGAAAATCCCCATGCCGATCCAGACAGGCGACACGCTGCCCGACGCAACGCTGCTTGAATTGACCGCGGATGGGCCGGGGCCCGTTGATCTTGGCGCACTGACAAAAGGCCGCAAAATCGCGATGTTCGGCCTGCCGGGTGCCTATACCGGGACCTGCACCACGGCCCATGTGCCCAGCTTCATACGCACCAAGGATGAGCTGAAGGAAAAAGGCATCGAAGAGATCATCTGCCTGGCGGTCAATGACCCCTTTGTCATGGGCGCCTGGGGCCGGTCCACAGGTGGCAGCGACGCAGGGATTCGCTTTTTGGGCGATGCCGACGGCGCACTGACCAAAGCGATGGGGCTGGATTTCTCGGCTCCACCGGCCGGGTTTTATGGCCGGTCACAGCGCTATGCGATGGTGGTAGAGGACGGCAAAGTCACGGTTCTCAACATTGAAGACTCTCCTGGAACGGCCGAAAAATCTTCGGGCGAGGCGCTGCTCGCTGCGTTGTAAAAAACCTCTGCCTGCTTGCCCTGCCACGACGTCTGCGGTGCCTTCGCTGACCCGCGGCAGGCTGCGCGAGCCTTGCGACATATCTGAAATCCTCTGAAAAGAGTGTTTTCAACAGGGGTTTGATTGCAGTGAAACTTGTCAAATTTGCCGTTCCACTCGTCGCGCTTGCCGCCTGCGGACCATCCGTGTCCAACCAGACGCGCACCGTGGGCGGCACTACCGAAGTGCAGGTGGTTAGTGGCGACAACTGCTTTGATGGCAATGTTGGAACTACAACCCGCGCACTGGGCAGGTTCAGACCGTTGGCCGCCAACCGATCAATCCTCCGGCCGGGATCACTGTGAATGACGAATATGTGACCGCTGCAGAGTTTGCGGCCATATATAATCAAACCCAACGCGCAGATGTGATCAACAGAGGCGACAGGTAAACAAGCATGTGGACACGATCCCAAACCGTATTTGCTTTTGTGGCACTGATCGGCATCACAGCCTGTGACGTGCCGGACAACCCGACCCGACAGCAGGGCGGCGAGATTCAGGTTCAGCTGACAAAAGGCCTCAACTGTTATAGTGACGAATGCTTCCGGTATGACCCTGCCGGAAGCATCGACGTGGCAGGACGGCTCCCCGCCAGGGCGGCGCCCAATCTCAGCTATGTCTCGGCGGCGCAATTCCGGACGATGTATCAAACAGCGCTGCGGCGTCCGTCGGTCAGCCGGTCCTTGGGCGACGGCTAAAGATCAGGCCAACGCGTCCATCGCCTTGGCCAGACTGATGTCCAACGCACTTAGCCCACCGGCATCATGCGTGGTCAGGGTCACCACTACAGTCTTGTAAACATTCGACCATTCCGGATGATGATTGGCCTTTTCGGCAAGAATGGCCATTTGCGTCATCCAGCCAAAGGCCTGCACAAAATTACCAAAGACAAAGGTCTTTGTGATCGCATCGCGGCCCTCGACCTCGGTCCAGCCGGACAGTTCTGACAGCGCCTCGGCGCGGGCCTGCGGGTCCAGTTTTTCGGTCATTCCTGCTCCTCCACCTCTGATTTTCGGAACGGTCCATACTCTGTCAGCACTTCGATCTCTTCGGCGATGGCATCTTTTTCGGCCTGAAGATACCGATCCACTGCCTTGCCAAAGCCGCTGTCATGGAACCAGTGCAGCGAATGCACTTCGCTCGGCAGATAGCCGCGCGCCAGCTTGTGCTGGCCCTGCGCACCCGCCTCGACGCGTTTGAGACCGTTGGCAATGGCCCAGTCGATCGCCTGATAATAACACAGCTCGAAATGCAGGCAGGGGTGATGCTCAAGACAGCCCCAATAGCGACCAAAGAGCGTTTCGCGCCCGGCGAAATTCAGCGCCCCAGCCACGTTATGCCCGTTGCGTTCAGCCATCACCAACACGATATCGTCACGCAATGTCTCTTGCGCGATGTCGAAAAACGCGCGGGTCAGATAGGGACTGCCCCATTTTCGCGCGCCCGTGTCCTGATAGAAGATCCAGAAATCATCCCAGTGATGCGGTTCGATCTGATCGCCTGTCAGGCTCAGGATATCCCCGCCAAAACCCTGCGCCTGCTGCCGCTCCTTGCGCAGCGTCTTGCGCTTGCGCGACGACAAAGCGGCCAGAAACCCGTCGAAATCATCGTAATCATCGTTCAGCCAATGAAACTGCTGCGTGATGCGGTGCATCAACCCCATCTGTTTGCCGGCTTCGGCCTCTTCCGGCGTGCAAAAGGTGATATGCAGCGATGAGAGGTTGTTATTCGCGCCCAGTTGCACCGCGCCCTGCACCAAGGCCGCCTGCCCGACCTGCTCATAACCGGGCCGCACCAGAAACCGCCGCCCGGTGGCGGGGGTGAAGGGCACGGCCAGTTGCAGCTTGGGATAATAGCGCCCGCCCGCGTTTTCATAGGCATGGGCCCAGTTGTGATCAAAGATATATTCGCCCTGGCTGTGCCCCTTGGCATAAAGCGGCGCGACCGCCACCATCAACCCGTCCAGGTAGGCCACCATATATTGCGGCTGCCAGCCCGATCCCGGCCCGACCGAGCCGCTATCTTCCAGCGCCAGCAGGAACCGATGCGTGGTGAACGGATCCAATGGGCGGCCCCCGTCGGCCACTTCGGAACAGGCGCAGGCATCCCACTCCTCTGCCGCGATCTGCGACAAGGATGACAATACTTCGATTTCGATCTGCGCCTGATCCATCACGCCCCCTTGTGGTGAAAAATCTGGAGCGCTGGCCGTCGGGATCAAGTCCCGTTCTGCGCCGGATAGCCTTCGAACGTGACATTGTCACACAGGCGCCGGGCTTCGGCCTCGGCGGCCTCTGAGCGGATGGTCCAGCACAAGACCGGCACGCCGGATTGACGCAGCATCTGCACCCGCGGGCGGACCAGGTCCGCGGCCCGATGGCTCAGGAAACTCGCGCCGACCTTGTCAAAATCCGGGATCGCCCGCAGCGCCTCGCGCCGTTCGGCAGACAGATGCCATTCATCCCGAGCAAAGCTGCACGTCGTCAGCCCGCGCGCCACAGTCGGCGCATAAAGCGCCATTTTGGACACGCTATGGGGATTGAAGGACATCACTGCGACAGGCCCGGCATAGCCCGCCAGATCGCGCGCCACGGCCTGCTCTAACGGCCCTGTGTTCGGGCCCATGGCCCCGTCCTGATCCTTGATCTCGATCAGCAGCGGGACGCGCCCGGCCACGATGTCCAAAACCTCCGCCAGCGATGGAATGCCTTCGCCATCACCGCCAAGCAACGCGATCTCCGCCGCTTCGCCCAGCGTTTTCTGACGAATGACACCGCGCGCGCCGGTCAGCCGCGCAAGGTCGTAATCGTGAAACACCATCGCCTGCCCATCGGCCGTCAGCTGCACATCAATCTCGATGCCATAGCCTGCTTCAATCGCCGCACGGATCGCCGCGCGGCTGTTTTCCGGCCGCCCCTTGTGCAGGTCGTGATAGGCCCGATGCGTGATCGGACGCGCCAGAAAGGCCGGGGGCAGGTCCACCGTCACTGATTTACCGGATCTGAAAAATGCCTTCGATCTCGACCGCGACGCCCAGCGGCAAAGAGGCCGCCGAAACCGCAGACCGCGCGTGCCGACCCGCATCCCCCAAAGCTTCGACCAGGAAATCCGAGGCGCCGTTTATCACAAGCGGCTGGTCGGTATAGTCCAGCGTCGAGTTCACAAAGCCGGTCAGTTTCACCACCCGCACAAGCCGGTCCAGATCACCACCGCAGGCCGCTTTGACCTGGGTCAGCAGGCTGATGGCACAGGTCCGCGCGGCTTTGGCGCCGGTTTCGGTCTCCATGTCCTGACCCAGCTTGCCTTTGATCAAGCCGTTTTCATCCATCGAAATCTGGCCTGACACATGCACCAGATCACCGACCTGCACGTAAGGGATGTAATTGGCCGCCGGGGCGGGTGCGTCTTTCAAGGTGACGCCCAATTCAGCCAAACGATCTTCGATACTCATGGGTCTTCCCCCTCTGCTTGCTGCTGCCGCGACGCTAGCCGCAACTGAAACGGGGGGAAAGCCCAAAGGAGCGCCGGTCAGGTCTCGCGGAAGGCCTTGACGAAATAATCCGTCAACGGCTTAACCAGATAGGCCATAGGTGAACGATCTGTGGTGCGGATATACGCCTCAACCGGCATGCCGGGCACTAGAACCGTGCCTTCGGGCAGGCGGGCGGCCTGATCCTCGCTCAGCTCAATCTCAGCCCGGTAATAGCTGGCCTGCGTGGCATCATCGACAAAGGCATCCGGCGACAGGCGCGCCACGGTGCCAAACAATTCAGGCGTCTGACGCTGATCCAGCCCGGAAAAGCGCAGCGTGACCTCCTGCCCTTCCCAGACCTCATCGACATTGATCGGGTTGACCTGCGCAGCGATCACCAGTGGGCGATCCTGCGGCACGATGAACAGCACCGGATCGGCCGGGCGCAACACCGAACGCGGCGTGTGCACCTGCATCCCATAGATCACGCCGGACACCGGCGCGCGCAGCTCCAGCCGGTTCAAGCGCTCCATGATCGTGCGGCGCTGTTCGGCCAGTTCAACTTCGCGATACTGAATGTCGCGCAGCCGGGTGATCGCCTCTTCGCGCAACTGCGTATCGAGCTTGAGAATCTCGATATCAATCTCGGTGATCCGCCCTTCGGCCTGCGCCTCGCCAGCGCGCAATTCGCCCAAGCGTCCGTCAAGGCTCGCCTGCTCGCGCTGCAGCGCCAAAACGGTCGAGGCCTGCGTCAGCCCCTTGGCGAGCAGGTTCTGCTGATTGACCAGTTCACGTTCGATCAGGCTCAACTGCGTCCCGAGCGAGCCTTGCTGCGCCTTGATCCCCTCCACCTGATTTAAGATCTGGCCCCGGCGTTTTTGAAGCTGCTCCACCTCTTTCGCGGTCGAGATTTTACGCGCTTCGAACAGGCGGTTCTGCCCGCGGATCAGCTCTCCCACCGCGTCGCGCGACAGCGCCGCAACCAGCAGGTCGGGGTCGAAAGTGATTTCCTCCAGCCCGTCCCGCTCCGCCTCAAGCCGCCCACGCCGGGCCATCAGTTCGAAAAGCTGCCCTTCGGTGATCAAAAGCTCCGAATTCAAAAGCTGCGCATCCAGACGCAGCAAGGTATCGCCCGCCTCGACCCGGTCCCCCTCATCGACATTGATTTCAGCCACGATGCCGCCGTCGAGATGCTGCACCACCTGCCGGTTGCGATCGACCTCGATCTGGCCGGGCGCGACCACGGCACCGGCAATGGTCGACATCACCGCCCAGCCGCCAAAGCCGCCGACCAGCACGAAAAGCCCAATGAACCCCAAAATCAGGGGCCGTCGCGCAGACCAAGGATTCTCGCTCATCGTACCCCTCCCATCGCCTTGTTTTGGGTGATCTGTTGGTGGTTCACCACGGTTTTCCGCAGCACCTCTTCCTTCGGACCGAATGCCGACACGATACCCTGTTCCATCATCAACAGGGTATCACATTCCTGAATGGCCGCCGGGCGATGCGCCATGATCAGCACCGCTTTGCCTTCGTCCTTCATCTGCCGGATCGCCGTATTCAGCGCCATCGACCCTTCATTGTCGAGGTTCGAATTCGGCTCATCCAGAATTAGGATCACCGGGTTGTCATACATCGCCCGTGCCAGCCCGACACGCTGCATCTGACCGCCCGACAGGCGCCCGCCTCCGGTGGTGACGCGGGTGTCATAGCCGTCGGGCAGTTCGACGATCATGTTATGAGCACCGGCCTTCTTCGCTGCCTCGACCACCTTTTCCGCATCCGGCTGCGCCGACAACCGCGCGATGTTCTGCGCGATCGTGCCGTCAAAAAGCTGCACGCGCTGCGGCAGATAGCCAATATATCTGCCCAACTGGTTCGGATCATATTGATCCAGAGATGCGCCATCCAGACGGATCACCCCGCCGGCCGCGCGCCACACCCCAGTCAATGCCCGCGCCAGCGTAGATTTCCCCGACCCCGACGGCCCGATCACGCCCAGCGCCATGCCGGGTTCGACCCGGAAGCTGACTGATTTCAACGACGCCCGCGTGTCGCCCGGCGGCACAACCGTCACACCCAGCACATCCAGCTGCGCCCGCGGCGTGGGCAATTCGGTCCGCGCCTGCTCGGGCGGAACCTTGTCCAGCAAATCCGCAAGGCTCGACCAGCCCTTGCGCGCGCGGGTGACCAAAGCCCATTGCCCAATCGCCAGTTCGATCGGTGCCAGCGCCCGGCCCAACAGGATCGACCCCGCGATCATTGCGCCCGGTGTCAGTTCGTTCTGCAACACAAGATACGCCCCAAGGCCCAGCATCGCCGATTGCAGGAACAGGCGCAGCGTCTTGGTCATCGAGGTGAACGTGCCGCTTACATCATTGGCCGACACCGATTGCACAAGCGACGCGTCGCGTGCCGTCTGCCAGCGCGCAAAGGCGGCATTGGTCATGCCCATCGCGCGGATCATCTCGGCCTCGGTGCGGGTTTCATCCGAAATCAGCCCCGCCCGATGCGCCGAACTGGCCGCCTGAAGCTGCGGTTTGCGCGACAGCGCCTGATTGATGAAGGTGATCAGGATCAACACCGCCCCGCCCGCAATGGCCAGCATCCCCAGCCACGGGTGAAACAGCATGATCCCGGCCAGAAAGATGGGCGTCCAGGGGATGTCAAACGCCGCCATCAACACCGGAGAACTGATCAGCCGCTGCACCGATTCCAGATCCGCCAGCCCCGTCTGCGCCGATTGATCCTGCGCCACGGCCGACCGGCGCAGCATGGCATCAAACACCCGCCGGTCCAGCCGCGACTGGAACCGCGCCCCGACCCGCGCCATCACCCGGCCACGTGTGTAATCCAAAATGCCCATCGTGCCGTAAAGAAAGACAACAAGCAGCGACAGCGCGACCAGCGTCGCCTCCGACCGGGAGCCCAGCACCCGGTCATAGACCTGAAGCATATACAGAGGGCCCGTGAGCATGAGCATATTGGCAAAGAAGCTGAACAGGCCTACCGCCCAATACAAACCGCGCGACTCACGTCGGGCCGCCAAAAGCTCTTCCTGGCCGGAAACACGCATCATATAAACTCACTTTCAAATTCGCCTAAAGCGCCTACCCCATAGCAGCATGTGCCGCCAAGAATGTCAGCAACTTCCGCAGATGATGTTTTATTTCTGCAACAGGAAATCTAGGGTTAAGGCGCTTCATTCACAAACGCCACCGCACGCTGTATGCGGGTGTGGTGTTATTGTGGTGTGTGGTGACGCAAAGCATTGGGAGCGCGTTTTGTGACTAAGTTACGACTAAGCCTTGGCCTCGCGGCGATGCTGGCGGGCCTGACAGCGTGCAATACTCCCACCGAACCACTTGCGCCGGGCGAGGTATTTGACCCGTTCGAAAGCGTGAACCGGGATATCCATTCGGTCAATCGTGGGTTGGATCGCGCGATCGTGCGCCCCGTGGCATTAGGCTATGTCGCGGTCATTCCGGACCCCGTCCAAATTGCCGTGGCAAATTTTGCCGAAAATTTGGGCAACCCCTCTCATGCCGTCGATTACCTGCTGCAGGGCAATTTTCGTATGGCAGGCGTGGCCGCAGGACGGTTCGTGATCAATTCGACCATTGGCCTTCTGGGCATTGTCGACCCGGCGACGACCGAATTCAACATGCCGCAGGCCGACACCGATTTCGGCCAGACGCTCGCCGCCTGGGGCGTGCCTGAGGGCGCTTATCAGGAACTGCCCG
>JABSSB010000181.1 GCA_013214715.1 Paracoccaceae bacterium
TCCTGGCGTCAAAAATGGTCAAGGCCGGGTTTGGTATCGCTGGCAAGGATCTGAGCATCGGGGCAGATATCCTGTGTCGCGCGGCCCTCTCCGAAGCGTTCGAGGGGCAGTCAGGCGCCTATTATGACAATGATGCCGGACGCTTTGGGCCATCCAATCCAGCAGCGCTTGACCCGGAACACGCAAGCCATGTGATGGCGGCGATCTAGGTTGTTCTGGCGCGTGCGCCAAATCCTGACTATCCCTGCGGCGCAATTTCCTTTGCAAAGAGGCGCCCTTCTCGTCACAGTCGCGCAACGCGATGCAAGGGAGGGCGCATGTCGGATGAGGTCGTGATCGACGGTTTGCAATATGCAAACTGGTCGCCCAAAATCTTTGATGAAATGCGGCATGGTGGCGTCGATGCCGTGCATGTCACCATCGCCTATCACGAGATGTTTCGCGAAACGGTCGCCAATATCGAGGCTTGGAACCGCTTGTTCGAAACCATGCCCGGTCGTCTTGTGCAGGCCTTTACCGGTGACGATGTGCGCGCGGCCAAGGCGTCAGGCCGCACAGCCATTATCTTCGGTGCCCAAACGCCAGCCCCGATCGAAGACGATATCGGGCTGGTCGAAATCCTGCACCGACTTGGGCTGCGCTTCATGCAGTTGAGCTACAACAACCAATCCCTGCTTGCGACCGGATGTTATGAGGCGGAAGACCCCGGCTTGACGCGGATGGGACGCGAAGTTGTGGAAGAGATGAACCGCGTCGGCATGGTCGTCGACATGAGCCATTCCGCCGAGAGATCAACGCTTGACGCCATCGAGGTCAGTCAAAGACCCATTGCCATAACCCACGCCAACCCCGCGCGCTGGCACGCTGCCAAGCGGAACAAATCCGATACCGTGCTGCGCGCACTGGCAGAGACGGGTGGGATGCTGGGCTTTTCGCTCTATCCGCATCATCTGGCGGGTGGGTCTGATTGCACGCTTGAAGCGTTTTGCGCCATGGTGGCCGATACGGCAGAGTTTATGGGGGTCGAACGGCTCGGCATCGGGTCTGACCTGTGTCAGGATCAGCCCGACAGCGTGGTGGAATGGATGCGCGTGGGGCGTTGGACCAAGAAGATCGACTATGGTGAAGGCTCAGCCGCCGCACCTGGTTTTCCGCCACAGCCTGACTTCTTTTGTGACAATCGCGACATGCCGCGGCTGGCGCAGGGGCTTCGATCCATTGGCTTTGATGCGGCAGAGGTGGGGTTGTTGATGGGCGGTAACTGGCTGCGATTTTTCGATCAAAGTTTTGGGGCGGCCTCATGAGAGCGCTGCGGGATCCCGATCAGGTCATGCGACTGCACCGGCTGGGGGCGGCCCATGCCACGCGGCTGAGTTTCCTGCGCGTCTTGCTGCGGGGGTTACAAGAGGGCGGCTGGCAGGCCGACCGTCCGCTTTGGGAGGTGGACGGCAAAGGTGTGGGGCGTGCCGTCTATCGCGTGCAGGGGCAGGGGCAGTGCTACAGCCTTGTGTGTTTCGCGCATGATCTGCCGGATGATCAACGCTCCGACCGGGTGATTGCCGAGGCCTGGGACACCACTTTTGCCCTTGTCGATGGGGAGGCCAGCGCAGCAGACCTGACGCGGCTGGAGGCCAATGTGCCGTTGCAGGAAGCCGGACGTGTCAGCGACCGAGAGCTGATATTGTCGCGTGCCAACCGGTCTGTCCGCTTGTGGGAACACGTTGTTGAGGCCCTGTCGCAGGGGGCTCAGCCCGATCCAGCGCGGCTGGATGAGGTTGGGTATCTGATGCGCACGACGGCCGTTTATGGTTCTGGCAAGTTCGGCGCAGCCGATCACGCCACGCTGGCCGGGCGTAGCCTGATGGACGGGCCATTTCGGGCTGAAATGCTGACAGTCTGGCTGATCCGCGCCTTTGTGGCCGATCTGGTGGACCATATCGCCGCTGCGCGCAACCCGACGCGGGCTGTGCGGCTGAATGCGGATAGTCGCAACAGCCTAGGCATCGGCAATGCCACGGGTCTGGGCATGGCGCCGTTTCTGGTCAACCATCCGCTTTTGCTGAATGCCTGGATCACGGCACGGGAAACGGCGCTGGCGCAAGTGCTATCCTTGTCAGATGCCAGCCCGGAAAAAGTGGATATTTTTGCCTCAGTCACAGCAGAAGCCCGCGCGCAAATTGAGGGGTGGATACCCTCTCAACCTGAGCAGCAACAGACGCAAGACCTTCTGCGACGTGATGCCACCCGTTTGACCCGGCATCTTGCCGCGTTCGACTGGTCGCAACGCAATCCTTGGGCGGCGCTTTGGCACTGGGCGGAGGACTCGCTTTCGATACATGGGCAGGAGTGGCTGATCTCTCTCTTGCTGGAACCACATGGCGATGTGGTGGACGCACTCGCCGCGCAAATGGGAGCCGATGAAATCTCGCCCATGCGGATCGACGGGCAAATGTCATGTGGCGCGCTGCTGGATCATTTGCGGGCCGGGTATGGCTGGGCATTGGGGCCGGATTACACCCGGCCCGACCAATGCGCTCAGTTCTGGTATGTCTCGCAGGCCAAGCTGGAGCCGCGCCTGGGTTTGCGTCATGAAGAGCCGGGGGCCGAACTTGAGCAGCCTTTGGATGTCGGGCGCGATGTGGCGGCTTTGGCTGTGCGTTTGGAAAACGCACCGGCAGATCGGCGCGTGGCAGATTTCTTGCAAGACCATCCCGCGCAACGCCGCGCGGTGCGGCGCGTCCAGATGACCCGAACGGCGGCTTATGCCGAATTGCGCGACAACCTGATCGGCGATGATATGACACCCATTGACATGCTGCGCTGTAAGCTGGCCTTTTTCGGTGCAACCCGGTTTGACCCGCGCTCGGATCGGTGGGTCCGCATTACCTTGTTTCAAGGCGCGCCGTATCCAGAGGCGCTTATCCCGGCCGAGCCACTGCGCGAGAGCTTGCGCGCATGAGCCGAACCTGCCGCCGTACTTTGTCCGAACTGCGTGCGATGGCCACCAAGGCAGCGCGTGGGGCGGGCTGTGAATGGGGTGTGGCAGACGAGGCGGGTCTGGCTGTGCGTGCGCTTGAGTCGCGCGGCTTACCCGGGGCTGCAAGCCTAGCGCAATTGTTTGACAGCCCGCGCCGCTGTGCCTGCCATGATAGCGCCGCGTCGGCGGCCTGTGCCTTGCGGTTGCTCACCGATCTGCTGGATGCGCCTCCGGATCGGTCTGCGGTTCTGGGGCGTGTTGCCGCGCCGCTGATCCTGGCCGTCGCACTTGTCGACCACAAACAGGGCGTCCGGCTGGATTGGGGCAGCGGCTCGGTCACTTGCGGTTTGGGGGCGATCAAGGGGGCAGGCGACATGCTGCCCACAGATGCGCCAGAGGTGGTGATGCAGATGGGGGTGTTGCCAGATGCGGGCGCGCCACCCAGCCACGCCAGCCGAGAGGTCAGTGCGGCTGCCTTTGCGCAGTTGGACGCATTGGCAGCGCGGACCTATGTGCCCGAAACCGATGCCTCCCGCGCGCGGGGGGCCGGGGATGGGGCGCGGTAAATCAGAAAAGGAAAGACGGTCATGCAGGTAAGCCTTGATCAGATCGAAACCGCCGGCTTCAAGGCGCTGGAGCGGCATGGTGCCGACGCATGGCAGGCCAAAGAGGTCGCGCAAGCCGTGCGTCGGGCGGAAGAAACCGGCAATGTCATCTGCGGGCTTTACTATCTGGAAAGTTATTGCGTGCAGCTGCAATCGGGACGGGTCGATGGGCAGGTGAGCCCGCAGATCACCCGCCCGCGCCCGGGCACGGTGCGGGCCGATGCCTGTTTCGGCTTTGCCCAGCCTGCCTTTGCCAAAGCATTGCCCGAGGCCGTTGCGGCGGCGCGAGATTCAGGTGTGGCCATTCTTGCCGTGGCAAATGCGCATACCTGTACGTCTCTGGGCTATTTCACCGAACAGATCGCATCGCAGGGCTTGGTCGGACTGGGCTTTACCAATGCGTCCGCGATCGTGGCCGGGCCGGGTGGCAAGATCCCGGTATTGGGAACCAATCCCATTGCGATGACTTTGCCGGGCGATGGAGCGCCGGCGATGCACGCGGATTTTTCGACCGCAGCCGTCGCATTGGGCAAGATAACCATGGCCAAGGCCGCCGGGGAGACCATTCCGCTGGGCTGGGCGGTCGATTCCGACGGCAATCCGACAACGGACCCGGAGGCTGCTTTGAGCGGAGCCTTGGTCTCGGCTGCAGGCCCAAAGGGCTGGGCGATGGGTTTGCTGGTGGAGGCACTGGCCGCCGGGCTCACTGGCTCGGTCTTGTCGCGGGACGTCAAGGGGCTCAAAGCGCCGGACGGTCCGCCGCATGGCCTTGGTCAGTTCTACATCCTGATCGACCCCAACGCCGCGGGCGGCGATCTCGCGGGCCGTTTTGCCAGTGTTGCCGAAGCCGTCGCGCAAGAGCCGGATGTCAGAATTCCGGGCGTGCCAAGACGGCAGCTGGATCCGGTGGATGTTCCGGACGCGCTGTGGGCGCGGGTGCAAGAATTGGCTGGTTAGGCGTTGCGCGCCATCCAGTCATTGCAAAGGTCGAGAAACGCATAATCCTGCGCATACCAGCGGCGTAAATTCTCCAAAGCCAGAGGGCTAAGCTCTGGTGCGTCGGAATAGTCATTGGAATGTCGTCCAATCGCATCCTGATGCAGCGTTATCGGCGCGTGATGCCCGATCTTTTTAAGAAAGATGGCCAGATCGTCGTCAAACCGTTCTTGTCGAATGATCCAGAGCGGCGGGTTCTCGTCAAACAGATATCCTTCAAAGCGGAACCAATCGACAAAATTGCGCGCTGTGTGTCGGATTGACCTGATGGCGGCGGTTGCTTCACGCCCGGTCTGGCCGGGGGCAAACAAAGCCTCGGCCAGATCATTGGCATGCGGAAAGGCCAAAAAAGCACGATGTTCATCCCCCGACCATTCGATGTTGTTTCTTGGGCGTCCTTTACGTTTGCGACCATAAAACCCGGATTTGAAACGGGACGCGGGATCGCGCATGTTGAACACATAGCGCGCATCTGGTGGTAGATGCTGCAGCCAGACCTCATGCTGATGGCTGATCAGTTTTTGACGATCTCGACCCGCATTGATTTGTTTGATGATATCATTGATCTGGCTGCCGGCGGCCTTGCTGACATGCAAGAAGTGAATGCTGTCAGAAGGCCAGCGCGGTCCGCCACGCAAAGCTGCCCATCGCCGTTTGAGAGGTTTTGCCAATCTCATGCAATAGATACTCCGGCGCAGGATTTGCTTTGCGCGAATGTATCATTCGTTTGGCATACGGGTCCAGATCAGGTTCTCCGAGCCGCCCTCGCTGACGCATTGCAGCATGGCCTTTTGCGTCGCTTCAGGCGTTTCACGACGATTGGTCACATCGATCGTGATGACGGCCATTTTGGAAAAGGCCACGCCGTTGTAATAGCAAAAGTCTGCCGCCCCACCGGGGGACGGCACAAGAACCGCCGGTCCGGTCTGTTGAGCGGTCAGGGGAGCTGCAAGGGTGGCCAGCAGGCCTGCCATCAAAGTTGCGCGCATCATTCAGAATGTCCTTTTGTGGTGCGCTCTTAGCCTGGCACTCCCAAGGCGGGTCGGTCCAGATGATTTTCGCATCCACGCTGGCAACAGTCTGTTGCCGGAGTGGTTTTTGCACCCATGACACAGGCGGGCTGTCCATGAAGGGGGCTCTGGGCTAGGATCGAAACATGACTCGTTTAGTTTTTGCTTTGGGCCTTGCCGCCTCATGTCTTGCCGCTTGTCAAATGGGCGGCGTAACTGGCAGTTCCAGCGGTCAGCCAGCTTCAGGCCCGTTGATTGCCCCGATGTCGGTCGATCTGAGTGGTCCAACGGCGCAAGCCGGGGCCACTGTCACTTCGGCCGGGGCGACGCCTGTTGCCACGGTCGACTTCGTGGGCAATGCCAGCACTGTGGCCGCTGTTGGCGACCCGGTGGAGCCGGGACTGTGGATGCAGACGCCGCTTGTCACGTCGCCGGCGCGCGCGCGTGTGACCGTCGCATCGACAGGGGTCTCGACCATCCTTGAACTGCGCCCAAGCGAAGCCGGTGCCGATGCGGGCGGGCAGTTGTCGCTTGAGGCCATGCGCGCGCTGAACCTGTCGTTCACCGATCTGGCGCAGGTCGAGATCAGCGCGCCGCTTTAATCCGTCTGTCCGGGCAGATATTTTCCGGCCTCGCGGCGGGCGAAGGCCTTCATGCCGTCGCCATGCTGGGCAAGAAAGGCGGACACACGGTCGGGGTCGTGTTTGGACAGATCCCGCAACCACCAGCCAATGGCTTTCTGGATGAACCAGTCGCGATCCGTCACATAGCCCGCTGCCCAGCCCAAGACGCGTTCTCTTGCATCAATGTCTGCCGGTTTGGGGTTGCGTTGTTTTGCAAAGGGCAATGTGATGACCAGCGCGGCCCGCTTTGTCCACATGTGGTCAGACGCGGTCCAGGTCTCAACCGTCGCCAGCCGTCCCGGTTGCGCCACGATACGACGATGTCCGGCCATGCAGGCATGATCTGCAACGGCCCAGGCGTCGAAATTTGGCACCCAATTGCAAATCAGGTGCCAGACGGCTTCATCGGGTCGGATCCGAGCCTGCGTGAGCAGTTTGGCCGCGGCCACGCGGGCTTCGTGGATGTTGCTGTCCCACAAAGCCGCAGCCAGGGCCACCCGATCCTCTATGCTGCGCCCCTCCCGCCAGTCGCGTGCCAGATCGTTCAAAACCGGGTTGGGCACGCCCAGATAACGACGCTCAACCTTGTGATAGCGCGCCATCTCGTCCGCTTTCTGCGGATCGGCAAGAGCCTCCAGCGCGGCGATCTGTTCGGCAGCGTCACTCAACGGTCACGGATTTCGCAAGATTGCGGGGTTGGTCGACATCGGTGCCTTTGGCCACGGCGGTGTAATAGGCCAGAAGCTGCGCAGGCACGGCATAGACAATCGGCGTCAAAATAGATGACACGGCCGGCATCTTGATCGCTTCGCGCAATTCCTTGGTCTCGCCCACTTCGGCGATACCGGCCTCGTCCGACACCAGAACAACCTTGCCTTTGCGGGCCATGACTTCCTGCATGTTGGACACAGTCTTATCAAGCAGACTGTCCGACGGGGCAAAGACCACAACAGGCATGGCCTTGTCGATCAGCGCAATCGGCCCGTGTTTCAACTCCCCAGCCGCATACGCTTCGGCATGGATATAGCTGATTTCCTTCAGCTTGAGCGCGCCTTCCAACGCCATCGGGTACATCAAGCCGCGCCCCAGAAACAGGATGTCGCGCGCCTCTGAAAGCCGTCGCGCGGCCTTCTTGATGGCATCAGTCTGATCCAGCGCGAGGTTCAGCGCCACTGGCAACCCGCGCAGCGCGGCAGCGTGATCGGCCATGTCCATATCGCTGATACGGCCACGCTCATGCGCCGCTTTCAATGACAGCATGAGCAAAACCGTCAACTGGCAGGTAAATGCCTTGGTCGATGCGACACCAATTTCGGTTCCAGCCAGAATCGGCAACGCAATATCGCTTTCCCGCGCGATGGAGCTTTCGGCGACATTGACCACCGAGACGATCGTATCTGCCTTGTCCTGGCAATAGCGCAGCGCGGCAAGCGTATCGGCCGTTTCCCCTGATTGGCTGACAAACAGCGCCAAAGTGCCGTCCGGGATCGGAGGTTCGCGATAGCGGAATTCCGATGCGATATCGACCTCTACAGGCAGGCCTGCGATCTGCTCCAACCAGTATTTTGCCGTCAGGCAGGCATAGAACGCGGTGCCGCAAGCGACCATGACCACACGCTGCACATTGGTAAAGTCAATCTCGGCCCCGTCGGGCAAGACCACGCGATCTGTGTCAGACGGCATGTAATGCTGCACGGCTTCGGCGATGACGCGGGGCTGCTCGGCGATTTCCTTGGCCATGAAATGCTTGTGCCCGGCCTTGTCGACCATCGCGGCTTCGGCTTTGATCTTGCGCATGGGGCGATTGGCCAGTTGCCCGGCGGCATCGCGGATTTCGACGCTGTTGCGGGTCAGGACCGCGCGGTCGCCCTCTTCAAGATAAGTGATCCGATCTGTCAACGGCGCCAATGCAATCGCGTCTGAGCCGACATACATCTCACCATCGCCATGACCGATCGCCAGAGGTGAGCCCTTGCGGGCCACCACCATCAGATCGTCCTGCCCGTCAAATAAAAACGCGAGGGCAAAGGCACCATCCAAACGGTCAACGGTGGCAAAAGCGGCCTCGACCGGGGTTTTGCCTTCGCTCATCAAATGGTCACAGAGCAATGCTACGGTTTCGGTATCGGTCTCGGTCGTGAATTCGCGCCCGGCCTCGGCCAGTTCGCTGCGCAGCTCGCGGTAGTTTTCGATGATCCCGTTATGCACCACGGCCACCGAACCGGCGCAATGCGGATGCGCGTTGTCGACCGATGGCGCGCCATGTGTGGCCCATCGGGTATGGCCGATCCCGATCTTGCCGGGCAGCGGATCATGCACCAGAAGATCGCTGAGGTTGACCAGCTTGCCCAAAGCTCTCCGCCGCGCGAGCGCTCCGTTCTGCAAGGTGGCAATGCCCGCGCTGTCATAGCCACGATATTCCAGCCGTTTCAGCGCCTCGACAAGAATGGGCGCCACCTCATGAGATCCCAGAACACCGATGATTCCGCACATGTTTTAGTTCTCCTTGCTGCGGCGCGCTTTCCGGGCGCGGAGCATGTCCATCAGTTTGACGGCCCGTCCTGGCTTGGTCTCTTGCCGGGGGCGGGCGATGGCCAATGCTTCGTCGGGAACGTTTTGGGTGACCGTGGTTGCAGTGGCTGTCATTGCGCGGTCGCCAACGCTGACAG
>JABSSB010000182.1 GCA_013214715.1 Paracoccaceae bacterium
AGAACGCGCCGACCCAAAGCGCCTCTTGCGTTTCAAATTGCTGGATGAGGTGCCGCGTCTGGCCGAAGAGAAATGCTTTACCCTGGCCGCGCTACGGCACAAGGCGCTGGATGAGTTTCAGCAGGCCTGTGAGCGGCATGGCGTAACACTGTCGGTGACCTGCCTGGGAGATCCGGCCGATGCAGAGCGGCTGATCTGCGGGTTGCAGGATGTTCTGGAGGAAACAACGGTGCTGGTGCTGCGTTTTCTTCTGCGCGGGGCGCCGCCGCGTCAGATCAATGTCACGCTGGGCATCGACACGGGTGTGGATGGCGCCTTGACGGCAGTGGCCACCGGCACGGATGCATCCGATCTGATGTCGCTGAGCGCAAGAGCTGTGCCCGGGCTGACGAACAGCGCCGCGCCGGGCAAGGATGAGGCGATGGATCTGTCTCTCGCGGTCGCGATGCGGCTGGCCGCGCTGACCGAAGGCACGCTGACAGGACTGCATGAGCCTGGGGTGGGCCATCGGTTCGAATACCGTTTGCCGGTGCGTCCGGGATAGGCGTGACCGGAGTGGCGACAGGGCTGGTCAATGCGCTTGTTGCGCTGCTATGTCAGCGCAGGACCGCTGCGGGTCCGGAACGGGCAAGGAGATTTCCCCATGACACGCGTGTTGAATTCGGGCCGCCGGGAGCCGGTGTCGGGAAGCCTGCGCTCGGCGGTGGTATTTGTGCATGGCTATGGCGCCAATGGCGCGGATCTGCTTGGGCTGGCGGATGTGCTGGGCGAACATCTGCCTGACACGTTGTTTGTGGCTCCGGATGCGCCTGAGGAATTGCCGGGCATGCCGGGCGGGTATCAATGGTTTCCAATCCCGTGGCTCGATGGCTCTTCAGAGGAAGAGGCCGCGCGCGGCATGGCAGCGGCGGAAGAGGATTTGAACGCCTTTCTCGACGGTTTGATGGTCGACAATGACCTGCTGCCTGAGCAGGTGGTGCTGTTCGGTTTTTCGCAGGGCACGATGATGAGCCTTCAGGTGGCGCCGCGCCGGGACGATCCGATTTTGGGCATCGTGGCCTTTTCAGGACGGTTGCTGAACCCAGAGCTGCTGGCCGATGACGTCGTCAGCCGGATGCCGGTGCTGCTGGTTCATGGCGATGCCGATGATGTTGTGCCGCCGCAATCCTTACCGCAGGCGGCTGAAGCTTTGCAGCAGGCGGGGTTCAAGGAGGTTTTTGCCCATGTCATGAAAGGCACCGGACATGGGATTGCGCCGGATGGCTTGGGCGTGGCGCTGGCTTTCATGCGTGACAAGCTGAGCCTGTGACGTGAGGCTCCCGCCCATCATCTTGCGGCTCCGCTATTGTGATTTTTTGGGGGTGGCGCCGCGCACGCGGGTGCGCGGCGCGGTTGTGCCGGATGTCAAAGCGTTTGGATCATCGCAAAGGGAGCATCGGCCATGATCGTTGTGACGGGGACCCTTGAGATCGCAGAACAGGATATTGAGGCGGCCAAGGCTGCAATCGGTCCGATGGTGGCGGAAACGTTGCGGGAAAGCGGCTGCCATTGCTATGAGTTCAGCCAGGTGATCGGCGCGGAAAACCGGTTCCGCATTTATGAAGAATGGGCAGATCTGGCGAGTCTTGAGGCACATTTTGCCACCGCTCACATGGCCGCGTTTCGGACAGCTTTGGCGCAGATCGCGGTGCTGTCGCGGAGCATCCATCGCTTTGAGGCTGGACCGCGCGAGGATATCTAATGGCTCCCATCTTGCAACGGGCTGCGCGCCCATTGGCCATGTGATGGTCAGCTTCGGGAGCGATGCTGTCCCGCCTTTCGGCGTCGCGTCTTCTTCTTCGACTGTGCCATATCGAGGGGCACACGCCCGGTGACAGGGCGGCTGTCGTCTGGCATGGCCGCAGGCTGCCAATTGCCGGGGGGTAAATCCTTGAGCGACCAGATCCCAATCCGCGCCCGGATCAGACGCAGGCAGGGATGCCCGACCGCGGCCACCATGCGGCGCACCTGCCGGTTACGGCCTTCGGTCAGGGTCAGTTCAATCCAGCAATCTGGCACTGTCTTACGCAGCCGGATCGGAGGGTCGCGCGGCCAAAGGTCAGGCGGCGTGTCGATCCGTTTCGCCTTTGCCGGGCGCGTGAGCCCGTCTTTCAGTTCAACGCCTTTGGCCAACTGGTCCAGCGCGGTGGCGTCTGGAAGCCCTTCGACCTGTACCCAATAGGTCTTTTCCAGCTTGTGCCGTGGATCGCTTATCCGGGCTTGCAACTTTCCGTCGCTGGTCAACAGCATCAGCCCTTCGCTGTCGCGATCCAGCCGCCCAGCCGGATAGAGCCCCGGCAGATCAATAAACTCCGACAGCGTCCGACGCGGCGTATCGGTGCCGCGATCGGTGAATTGCGGCAGCACGTCAAAAGGCTTGTTGAAACGGATCAGGCGCGGGTTGGACATAGCTTAGGTCATGCCAGCGCCGCCGCATGGAGGCAAGAGCAGGTGCCCTGTGGATAAGCCCTGTGGATAAACCTTTGGAAAACTCTGGGACAACCTGTCATCGCCCTGTCATGAAACCAGCGTAGACCCTGCGTCAAATCGGACGGTTTAGAGGCTTGCCAGCTTTCGACCACGAGATATAGTAAGATTATGGCTGGGGCGGGGTCCTCCGCTCTGGGGTCGGGAGACGGGCAACAGGGCAGGGAACGAGTCGCAGATGAGTGCAGAATTCAGAACCGAATTTGTCAGGGAACCCGCGGTGCTGAAACAGCATCCCGCTTTGGTGCTGAATGCTGATTACAGACCATTGTCCTATTACCCGCTGAGCCTTTGGGCCTGGCAGGATGCCATCAAGGCGGCCTGGATGGACAGGGTCGATATTGTGGCCGAATATGACGAATGGGTGCATAGTCCCAGTACCAGCATCAGGATCCCGTCCGTGGTGGTCCTGAAAGATTACGTGAAACCTCAAAAGCGCGTGGCCTTCACGCGCTTTAATTTATTTCTGCGCGACGAATTCCAATGCCAGTATTGCGGTGCGCGGGGAGATCTCACCTTTGACCATGTCGTGCCGCGCGCCTCAGGCGGGGTGACCAGTTGGCAAAATGTCGTGGCCGCCTGTTCGAAATGCAATCTGAAAAAAGGGTCGAAATCCCTGCACAAGGCCGGAATGAGCCTGCGCAAACCGCCGCGCCAGCCCGGCGCGGAAGAGCTGCGCAATATCGGACGCAAATTCCCGCCCAACCACCTGCATGAAAGCTGGATGGATTTCCTTTACTGGGATGCGGAACTCGACGCCTGATGATCGCTGACAGCGAGAAGGCCGCACTGATTGCGCTGGTGCGCGATGTGGCGCAAGCCGAAATCCTGCCGCGCTTCCGGCAATTGGATGCAGCGCAGATCCGCACCAAAACCTCCGAACATGATCTTGTGACCGAAGCCGATCTGCAGGCCGAAGCCGTTCTGACAGAGCGCATCGCACGGATCATGCCGGATGCGCGGGTTGTGGGCGAAGAGGCTGTCTCGCAAGACCGTAGCGTTCTTGACCGCCTCTCCGGGCCGGGCCGCACCGTGGTGATCGACCCGGTGGATGGGACCTGGAACTTCGCCCGTGGACTGGCGCTTTTTGGAGTGATTCTCGCCGTGGTCGAAGACGGGCGCACGATCTGGGGGTTGCTCTACGATCCGGTTCTGGATGACTGGATCACAGCCAGCGAAGGGCAGGGGGCTTGGTATGCCAGCCCAGATGGCCCGGCGCGTCGCCTGTCGGTCGC
This sequence comes from Paracoccaceae bacterium, assembly GCA_013214715.1. Lineage (GTDB taxonomy): Bacteria > Pseudomonadota > Alphaproteobacteria > Rhodobacterales > Rhodobacteraceae > JABSSB01. The sequence continues at coordinate 3,762 of JABSSB010000182.1, forward strand.
GTCGCCGACCACAGCGGCAGAGGCCACGGGGTTCGTCCCGCTGTTTCTGTTTCACGGCGCGCATCGCGACCGCGTGGCGCAATCCATGCTGCGGGTCGGGCGCGCCAACTCCCTGCGCTGCTCCTGCCATGAATACCGGCTGATCGCACAAGGCCATGTTGATTTCATCCTCTCCGGCGTGCTTAACCCATGGGACCACGCGGCGGGCGTCTTGATCACGCAGGAAGCCGGCGGCACCGCGCAGCGTCTGGATGGTCGCCCCTATCGCCCGATTCTTGAACCCGGCGGGCTGATGGTCGCCTCTGACCCAAGCCTTTGCACAAAACTTGTGCAGGATTTCTCCTGACCCCGTCTTTCTCCGCTTTCAAAATACCCCGGGGTCCGGGGCAGAGCCCAGGTCCGAAGCCAGCTTCACGCGGCGCGTTGCAGCATCCCGAACAGGTCGCGCGGATCATCCGGATCCGCCAGCATATCGAGCGTGTCACACAAGCCTGTTGTCTGCAGCTGATCACGGACATAGCGCAGCGCCGAAAAATCTTCGATCGCAAAGCCCACGGAATCAAACAGAGTGATCTGCTGTGATGATGTCCGCCCTGGCTTTTGCCCGCTCAGCACCTCCCAGATTTCTGTGACCGGATGATCGTCAGGCAATTGCTGGATCTCGCCTTCAACGCGGGTCTGGGGCGGGTATTCCACGAAAATCCCAGCGCGGTGCAGAATCCCTGGCGCCAGTTCGGTCTTGCCCGGACAGTCCCCGCCGATGGCGTTGATATGCACGCCGGGACCAACCATGTTGTCGCTCAGGATCGTAGCATATTGCTTATCGGCGGTGCAGGTGGTCAAGATCTGGGAGCCTTCAATGGCCTCTTCGGGTGTGCGGCAGGCGACCACCTCCACCCCGTGACCTTCGAGATTACGGGCGCATTTGCGCGTGGCGGCCGGGTCCAGATCGTAAAGCCGGACCTGACGCAGACCGCAGACCGCTTTCATCGCCAGCGTCTGAAATTCCGACTGCGCGCCATTGCCGATCATCGCCATTGTATCGGCCCCGGCAGGTGCCAGCGCCCGCGCTACCATGGCCGAGGTCGCCGCCGTGCGAAGCGCGGTCAGCATGGTCATTTCCGACAGCAGAACCGGATAGCCCGTGCCCACATCGGCCAGCAGGCCAAAGGCTGTGACCGTTTGCAGCCCGTCGCGCGTGTTCTTGGGGTGGCCGTTGACATATTTGAAGCCGTACACCTCTCCGTCCGAGGTGGGCATCAGCTCGATCACGCCCTCAGGCGAATGGCTGGCCACGCGTGGGGTTTTGTCAAACAGCTCCCAGCGACGAAAATCGGCTTCGATATACTCCACCAGTCCGCGCAGCATGTCTTCCAGCCCGACCCGGTGGATCAGCGCCATCATGTTGTCGACGGAAACAAAGGGCACCAAGGCTTTATCCGATGGTCCGGTCATGGCAGTCACCTCACATATAAGCGCGCGTGGCGCGGTCAAAGACGCGGCGTCCCAGGGCCGAGGCCGCCAGATCCACCATCAAAAGCGCGGTGCGTCCGCGCGTGTCGAGAAACGGGTTCAGTTCGACCAGATCCATCGAACTGATCAGCCCGCTATCGCTGAGCATTTCCATCACCAGATGTGCCTCGCGCACGGTGGCGCCGCCGGGCACGGTGGTGCCCACGGCAGGTGCCACATCCGGGTCAAGGAAATCCACATCCAGCGACACATGCAGCAGCCCGTTCAGCGCGGCCACATGATCAAGAAACGGCGCGAGCAGCCGCGCGATGCCCTGTTCGTCGATCTGGCGCATGTCGTGAAAGCGGATGCGGCTGGCCTCGAGCACATCGCGTTCTGGGGCGTCCACGGAGCGGAGCCCCAGAATGCAGATATTGTCTTCCGGCACCGGTGCCGTCAGGGTCGGAAACCCGTCAAAGCCAGGGCGTCCAGTCACATAGCCCAAAGGCGTGCCATGCAGATGGCCGGAACTGGTCGTGGCGGGCGTGTGAATGTCGGAATGCGCGTCGAGCCACAGCACAAATTGCGGTCGGTTCTGTGCCTGAGCATAGCGGGCCACCCCGGACACGCTGCCCAACGACAGCGCATGATCGCCGCCCAGAAAGATCGGAACGCCGCCGGTCATGGCGGCTTCGGCCTCGCGTGCCAAGGCAGCTGTCCACCCGGCGGTTTCGCGCGGTTTGTGCAGACGCTCCGGCATATCGGGCGCATGGGCATCGGGGCGCAGGTTGCCGCGGTCTTCGACGCGGTGGCCGAGATCGTGCAGCGCCTCGGCCAGACCGGCGGTGCGATAGGCATCGGGGCCCATCAGGCAGCCGGTGCGGCGCTTGCCGCTGTCGACGGGCGCGCCAATGAGAATGCAGGTCGATGACATGACCTCTCCTGAAAATGATGTGCTTGGTCCAGATATCGCGCGAATTGATGGATAATACCCGTAGCAAAGTGATCAAAATACTCATAGATTGCTAAAAATGGAGCCTATAATGGACGAATTGGACAATGCTTTGATTGGTGCTTTGCGCCATGACGCGCGCGCCTCCCTATCGGATCTGGCTGCGCGTTTGGGCCTGTCCCGCGCCACGGTGCGGGCGCGGATGCAGCGGCTCCAGCGCGATGGCGACATTCTGGGCTATTCCGTTGTGCTAAAGGGGGACATCGCCCAAGACCCTGTGCGGGCGCTGATGATGATCGAAATGGAAGGGGGCGGCATTGAACGGGTGATCCGTCGATTGCAGGGCATGTCCGAAACCCGCGCCCTGCACACGACAAACGGGCGTTGGGATCTGGTGGTCGAACTGGGCACCCCGACGCTCGAGGCGCTGGATACGGTTCTGAACCAGATCCGCCGCTACGAGGGCGTTCAGCGGTCAGAAACCAACCTTCTTCTGACCACGCGCAAATCCGGAGCGCTCAGCGCGCGCGGCTAAGCCCGACCAGCCACAGCCCAGCCAGCCCAAAAGAAATCACTGCGTTCCAGCCGGCCATGGACAGTCCGAACATCTCCCACGGGATTTCGTCACAACGCACAAGCGGGGCGGACATGATCTGGGCCATCAATTCTTCGGGCGTCAGATCACCAATGGCGCCGGCGCTGCAGGTGGACGGTCCGGCCCACCAGCCCTGCTCGACACCAGCATGATAAAAGCCGATCCCGCCTGTCGTGGCCGCGGCCAGTGCCCCGATGGGCAACAGCCACACCTTTCGGGACATCAGCCACAGGGCGCCGATCACAATCGCCACAACATGGGGATAGCGTTGCCAGATACACATCTGGCACGGTGCCAGACCGCCCAGATGTTGGAAGGCAAAGGCGCCAAGCAGCATCGCCAAAGACCCCGCTGCGGCCAAAGGCACGGCTATGTCTGACAGCCGCATCACAGATAGCCCACCAGCACGAACCCGCCAATCAGAACCACCACAAATACAACAAAAACAAGGCCAAGCCGCTTTTCAATGAAGCCGCGGATCGGGTCGCCAAATCCCCAAAGCAGCCCTGCCACAACAAAGAACCGCAGCCCGCGCGCAAGGATGGAGGTCATCAGGAAGGTCATGAATGGCATCCCCGTAAAGCCCGACATGATCGTGATCACCTTATACGGAAACGGTGTGATCCCGGCAGTCAGAACCGCCCAGAAGCCGTAATCATTGAAGATTGTCGAAAACTCGGCCATGGCGTCTTCTTTGCCCAGGGCCATCAAGATCGGCGCACCGAGCGCGTCATAGGCAAAGGCCCCGATCAGATAGCCCAGAATGCCGCCCATAACCGAAGCAACAAGCGCGACAGACGCAATAAGCCAGGCCCGGTCAGGGCGGGCAACAATCATAGGAATCATCAAGACATCGGGAGGGATCGGGAAGATCGAGCTTTCGACAAAAGCCACCAGGGCCAACCACCACAACGCATGCGGGTGATCCGCAAGAGCCATTGTGCGATCATATAGTTTGCGCAGCACGCCCGACGTCCCTTTACACAATTGCCCGCGACAGCCAAATCATGCAGCGAAGGACAGGTCAACCACATGGATTGTGGCGCTTTTGTCCGAATTTTGATGTCCACGTTGCCAATCTGCCGAGCAAGTACAGAAAATGTGCCATAGAGCCGTGTTTCTTGTAGATATGTTGATATTTTTGTGGTCATGTGTTGGACAGTCGGCAACGAGCGTGACGCGATGCCGGGAATTTTTGTTTATCGGAAGAGGGGCTTTGTGATGGCTCAATCGTATAAATTTTCGAAAGTCGCCGCGGTCACCGTGTTGAGCTTTGCTCTCGCAACCGGCACGGTTCAGGCGCAGGCGGTGACCGGTGAGACTACCGTCACAACCGCAAAAGGGCAAACCACCTTGGAGGGTGTTGTCCAACAGGCACCCGAGGGTCTGATGACTGGTATGTCGGGATTGGGTGCTGGCGGTTGGGCCGCAATTCTGGCAGCCCTCGTTGTGGCGGGTATCATCATCACAGACGATGATTCGACCACAACAACAACAACGACGACAACTGGCTCCCAGTGATCCGGGGCGATCATCGATCGTACGACTGACATTGCCGGCATGCGATTAAACGCGTGCCGGTTTTTTTTGTGCCTACAGCATCATTTCCGTGTGAGTAATCGCTTTACCCTCGGCAGGTGCTTCAGTATCACAGGGAACCAGCCTGCTCCGGCGAGTCTGTCGGGTGTTGGGCCCAAGTGGCGGAATGGTAGACGCAGGGGATTCAAAATCCCCCGCCTTCGGGCGTGAGAGTTCGAATCTCTCCTTGGGCACCACTTTCATATAAGCGTCATATGGTTTTCGAACTCACGGTCAGATCAAAGCCGAGGGTCGGTCCCTGTTTTGAGAGTTGGGCCCGCCCCGTCCTTACAAAGTGAACAGCCACAGCGTTCGCGCTGGCAGGCCGTGTCATGTCTGTGACCGGATCCATTTTGTTGCATCTGATTGTCCTGGCACCGACATG
>JABSSB010000183.1 GCA_013214715.1 Paracoccaceae bacterium
GGCAGCGCGTCGTGCTTGGCCTGATAGGGCACAAACAGCTCGGGGATGTCATAACCTCCCCAAGTGAAAAACGTGGCCTGGTCGCCCGAGGCCATCGCCCGGCGCGATGCTGCCGGCATCGTTGCGACGGCCACCCCGGCGGCCAGCAATCCTTTGGTAAAAGCGCGGCGGCTTAGCTTGCCTTCGCGCATTGAGCCCAGCTGATCAACAACATCCATTGGTCTTCGTCTCCCTGTGTATCTTGCCCGCGCTCCCCCGCGCTGGCCGTTTTGATATCCGGTCTCCGGCCCCACACCGGGCGCGCCCAAACCGGTCAATAATCTGGCACGATGGGCACGCGATTGACTGAATGATCATTCAATCATTGTTGTTGAAGCCGAATCGAGTCAAGTGTTTTGGAGAATTGGCAGCCGGGCTTGTTGGCGGATGCCCGATCGTTCAGCAGGGTTTTGCACTGGAGAAAATGCATGTCTCACAAGGTTATCAGATTCGAACCAGAGGGTCCTGATGGACTCAAACCAATGACGTTAAGCGCCGATGACTTTCACGTGATGCCCGAAGAACAGACGCTTCATGTCTATTTCGAAGACAAAGATCTGGGGATGAGCGCGGGCGTCTGGACCACGACCTCTATGCAGGAAGCCTTTGGGCCTTATCCGGGTGATGAGTTCATTCTTGTCTTGGATGGTCAGTTCAGGATGCTGGATGCCTCCGGCGATGGTGTTCCGGCGACTAAAGGACAATGCGTCCTGTTTCGCAACGGCATCCCGGTCAGTTGGAAACAGGATGGGTTTCTAAAGAAATTCTATATCACCTACATGGACCCTTTGGCCGAGGTGCCGCAGATCGACAGTGCAGATGGTGGCGTACTGACGATGGATCCTGGCATCGCGCTGACAGAAGCGGACGCGATGCTGGAGCATCCCGGACAACGCGATCGTGTGCTGATGACCAACGCGCATGGCAATATGGAAATGGGCATCTGGGACACCGAGGCCATGCAAACCGAGATGGCTCCCTTCCCCTGGCATGAATTTGCCGTTGTGCAGGAAGGAGAGGTCACAATCAGCGAGCCGGGCGGCCTGTCGCAGACATTTGTGGCGGGGGATGTGTTTTTCATTCCCGAAGGCACGGTATGCAGCTGGTCGGTGCCAAACTATCTGCGTAAATACTATGCCACGTTGGACCCGAAGATAAGGCCCGGCACAAAAGGTTAGCGCCTTCGGAGGTCAGTCGCTTTCGCCCCAATAGGTGAACACAGCATCGCGGACCGAGGCCAGAACCGCCACATGCGCTTTGGCCGCGTCACCCTTCCGGCTTTCCAGCTGATCCCACGCCAGATCAGCCTGATCGGTGTCGCGAAACTCGATCAGCGCAATAAAGCTGTGGCTCCGATCTTCATCCGTGTCATAGCCACTGGGCTTTTGACGCTGCATCGGCGGGCTGACCCTTTCGGCCAGACCTTCGCCGATCAGATGCGAAGCAAATTCCGACCACACAGCGAAAAAATGCGCAGGCTCAAGCCCCGGCTTCAGATCAAACTGATTGACGAGGAGGCGCATGGTGACCTCTCATCCTGTCCGGCGGTTTTGCCACCGCTCTTTCGACAATACGAACCAGGATACATCATCCCAGCCATAGGCGCGGCGCAGGCCAATCGGTTGCATGCCGCATTTTTCCAGAACGGCCTGTGACCGTCGGTTATCCGGATCAGTGGTTGCCACGACCTGCGTCAAGCGGGTTTGTTCAAACGCAAATTGCAACAACCTGGCACAGATTTCCGTGGCAAATCCTTGCCCCCATGCCTCGCGTCGCAACAGATAGCCAACCTCGATCTGCCCGTCCGGATAGCGCGCCATGTCCATCGCATCCCAATCTACATCGTCGTCTATGGGTACGGGCGTCAGAACGCATGTGGCAAAACCTTCGGCCGCGCCCTTGTGGCGGGCGACCCAGATACCGAACCGCCCGCCAGCCGCGCGGCGGGTCACCAATGGCATTTCTTGTCGTACCGCGTCAGGCGTCATCGGATCGGACACGTACTTCATGACGTCCGGATCACATAAAAGAGCTGTCGACAGCTCGACATCATCGATGGTCAAGGGACTGATCCACAGCCGCTTTGTTTCCAGCATCAGCGATGCCTGCGGCAGTGGCGCGATCATGTGGGTTTGCGGCCCCGGATGTGATGGGGGCAATGCTCACCCGACGTCATAACCGGCTGCATGGCGGTCCAGATCTCGATCTGGTGGTCGATGAATTCCGCCCCGTGGCGCCCTTGCCATTTTGCCCGGTTTGGCCCTGACAATTCGGCCAGTTCCGCGGCTGAGACCTCCGCATACCACGGATTGCGGTTGACCAACTCGACCGCTTCGAACCCTGCATCCTCCATCGCCGCGCGGTATTTTGATGGTGACGCCATTGCAAATTCCAGCGCTTCCATCTTCAGGTAATGCGCCATCTCTGGCGTGGGCGCGTCGTCATGCGAGATGAGCCAGTCCGAAGCTGCAAACATCCCGCCGGGCTTCAGCACCCTGAACGATTCAGCAGCCATCGCTGCCTTGTCGGGGATATGGATGATCGAGTCCTTGGAAAACACGACATCAAAGCGGTCCGCGTCAAACGGAAACGGACCGGGTGTGACCTTGGTGATCGTGATGCGGTCGGTCAGGCCTGCGGCTGCGGCACGGGTTCGGGCGGCATTGCAGACAGGGTCTTCGACATCGATCCCGGTCACATGCGCCGCGTCATAGCGATCGACCAGCAGACAGGCAATCGCGCCTGAGCCACAGCCTATATCCAGAATGGTCTTGCCCGCCATGTCTACGCCATCAAGCACGCGCCCAACCTCGTCTGCACCGCCAGGGGACAGGAAGCCTTCGCCCCAGAGATCTTCGAGAAAGTCGATATGTGACTGATCATAAAGGTCTTCGTCGGACATGTTGTCCTTCCCTCCCCATCTGACCCATGCACCCCACATGGCAAGCGCTCCAAACTTCCTGCCGCATGGGGTGCCGGGTTCTTCTTCCCTGACTGAATGTGCATTCAATCAGTTGAAGAGGCAACACCTGACTGCTAGGTCAGGCGTAGAATCCGGGAAAGGGCCAGTCTATGTCGCAAACGCTGCCACAACACGCACAAACTGTAATCATCGGGGGCGGATCGATTGGTACCAACACTGCCTATCACCTGACCAAGCTGGGGCATTCGGATGTTGTCGTGCTCGAACAGGGGCAACTTACATCCGGCACGACATGGCACGCCGCAGGTCTGATTGTGGCTGGTCTGCTGAAATCAGAGGCGGAATGCGCCATCTACACCCATGGGCGCGACCTATACGCCAACTTGGAAAAGGAAACCGGGGTGCCGACCGGGTTTCGCGATGTTGGCTATCTGCAAATCGCTAATAATGACGAACGCGTGCATGAAATGCGCCGCATCGCGCCCTTCATGCAGCGCTTTGGGATCAATTGCTATGAAATCTCGCCACAAGAGGCGCAGGATTTGTTTCCCATCGGGGATCTGTCGGATGTAAAAGGTGCCTTCTACATCCCCGAAGACGGTCGCGCGAACCCGGTTGATGTCACCATGTCGCTGGCCAAAGGGGCACGAATGGGCGGTGCGCGGATTTTCGAAGGCGTGCGCGTGACCGAGATCATGGCCCAGAACGGCACCGCCTCCGGCGTGCGTACGCAGGATGGTCAGACAATCATGGCTGAAAACGTCGTGATCTGTGGGGGCATGTGGTCGCGGCAGCTGGGGCAGGCGCATGGGATCAACCTGCCGCTTCAGGCGGCAGAACACTACTATCTGATCACCGAATCCATTCCTGGCCTGCCGCGCGATTTGCCAGTGCTGGAAGACCCTTCGACTTACACCTATTACCGCGAAGAGGTAGGCGGGATGATGCTGGGTCTGTTTGAACCCGGCGCGGCGGCATGGAAACTCGACGGGATTCCCGATGATTTCCAGTTTGGCGAGATCGAACCTGATTGGGATCGTGTCGGGCCGGATCTGGAAAAAGCCTATTCCCGCGTTCCCGACACCATGAATTACGGGGTCAAAAAGCTGTTTTGCGGGCCGGAAAGCTTTACGCCCGATCTGGCACCTCTGGTCGGGCCGACGCCCGAGCTACGCAATTGCTGGGTGGCTTGCGGGATGAATTCGCTCGGCATTCTGAATGGGGCGGGCACAGGAATGGTGCTGGCCCATTGGATCGTGGACGGTCTGCCGCCAATTGATGTCACAGGCATCAACGTCAATCGTTTCTCAAGGTCCGAGGCCACGCCCGCCTTCCGTCGTGACCGCACGCCGGAACTTCTGGGCAAGCTGTTTGGGCAGCATTTTCACAACGAAAACTACAAGACTGCGCGCAATGTAAAGCAATCGGTGCTTTATGACCGGCTCAAGGCCGCCGGCGCGCATTTTGGAGAAGGCAACGGGTGGGAAGCGCCGGAATGGTTCGCGCCTACGCCCGCGCACGCCAAGGTCGAAACATACAGCTGGTTCCGCCAGAACTGGTTCGATTGGCATGCCGAAGAGCATCGCGCCGCCCGCGAAGACGTGATCGTGATGGATATGACCTCGATGTCGTGTTTCTTGGTGCAGGGGCGCGATGCCTGTGCGCTGCTAAGCCGCCTGTCCTGTAACGAGATTGATGTGGAACCGGGCAGGGTGGTCTATACCGCATGGACCAATGAAGAAGGCGGGTTTGAGGCTGACCTGACGGTCACACGGCTGGGACAGGACAAGTTCATGGTGGTGGTGGGCGAAAACTCGCACGGCCATACAGAGATGCGTCTGCGGCGGCATATCGGGGCGGATGAGTTTGTCACCGTGACCGACGTCACTGCTGGGCGGGCGCAAATCAATGTGCATGGTCCGAAATCGCGGGATTTGCTGGGCCGGATTTCTGGGGCCGATCTGTCGAATGAGGCCTTCCCCTTCATGACCGCGCAGCAGATTGACGTAGGTTATGCTGATGTCCTCGCGATGCGCGTGACCTTCATCGGGGAACTGGGTTGGGAGCTTCACGTGCCTGCCACACAGGCCGTGCAGGTCTATGATCTGATCAAAGAGGCAGGGGCCGATCTGGGGCTGCGCGATGCGGGCATGCAGACATTGAATTCACTGCGTCTGGAAAAGGCCTATCGCGATTTCGGCATCGATGTGGACAATACCGACAACCCGATCGAAGCCGGACTGGGTTTTGCTGTGAAGCTCGATAAACCCGGCGGGTTCATCGGGCGCGACGCGCTGGCCGCGATCAAGGCGCAATGCACGCCAAAGACGCGGATGCTGCAATTCCTGCTGAAAGACGCCGAACCACTGATGTATGGCAATGAATTGATCTATCTGGATGGCCAGCAGGTTGGGTATATTCAGGTCGGAGGCTATGGGCATTCCCTTGGCGGCGCTGTGGGCATCGGGTTCGCGGAGTTGGAGGAACCTTTGACCGCCGATATTGTCACTACCGGTCAGTGGGAGATCGAAATCGCCGGGGATCGCGTGGCGGCGATTGCCTCGCTCAAACCACTTTACGATCCCAAGATGGAGAAAGTGCGGGCCTGACCGTCCTGCCTCCGATCATCAAGGCGCGGCGCAAGGCAGTTCAATCAGCGACGGTCCGTCGCTGGCTATGCCGTGTGCCAAGGCTTTGACAAAACCATCCATGCCGTCGACTCGTGTCGCAGGCACGCCGTGCCCTTTGGCCAGCGCGACCCAGTCGAGCGTTGGGTTTTCCACGTCAAACATGGCCTGTGCATTCTGGCCATAGGAGTCCACCCCGACATTGGTCAGCTCATCACGCAGGATCTGATAGCCGCGATTTGCAAAGACGATGACGGTCACATCCAGTTGCTGGCGCGCCATAGTCCAGAGCGATTGCAGCGTATACATGGCCGAGCCATCACCCGACAGGGCAATCACCTTGCGGTCCGGGCAGGCAATCGCAGCGCCGGTCGCGCAGGGTAGGGCCAGACCAATCGCTCCGCCTGTTCCGGCGAGGACATCATGCGGACGCGCCGTGGCCGTTGGCGGCATGACGTGAAAGCCTGAGGTCACGGATTCATTGCACAGGATCGCGTTTTCGGGGATCAGCGCCGCCAGCGCCTGCCCGACCTTTGGCAATGTGATCTCTCCTTCCGGCAAATCGGGCAGGGCAAGGTCATAGGTCGGATATGCGGTGGTTGCGGCCACGCCGACCACGTCTGCAAGCGCGCGCAAGGTCCAGCCAATATCGTCATTCGGGGCACAAAGGGATGTGACCGCGCAGTCTGCAGGCTCTGGCGTGCTGGGTTTACCGGGATAGGCGAAAAACGCCACTGGTCGATCTGTGCCGATGAGCGTCAGGGAGGTCAAATCCTTCATCTGCTGGATTTTCGGATCCACCGGGTAGACCAGTTGCGTGAGCTTCGCAGTGCCAGCCCCTTTGGCGATGCGCGGGATCAAGGTATCGACAATCAATCGACATCCCGTCGCCGCGGCAATCTGCGCGGCCAAGACGCGCAGCTCTCCAAACAGGGCGGACCCGCCGATCATAAGCGCTGCGCCTCGCGTTTTGAGGCGTGCAGCGGCAGCCTCGACCGCTTCGGCATTGGGATGATGCATATCGGCCGGGGGCGGTGCGGTTTCGATCCGTTCAGGCGCTGCGTCCCAGGCGGCATTGGCGGGCAAGACCAGCGTGGCCAATTGCCCGTTTGCCGATCGCGCGGCGCGCACCGCCTGGGCCCCCAGTGCCGCAACCGACGCAGAATCTCCGGCGACATGGGTCCAGTGGCTGACAGCTTGACTAATGCCTTGAATGTCGCCCTTCAAAGGACTTTCATACCGTAAATGATGCGTGGCGTGATCCCCCACCACATTCACAATGCCGGACCTGGCCTTGCGAGCGTTATGCAGATTGGCAAACGCATTGCCAAAGCCCGGCGCCAGATGCAGCAGCGTGCCCGCCACATCGCGTTTCATGCGGAAATAGCCATCCGCGGCGCCGGTTGTGCCGCCTTCGAACAGGCACAGCACGCAGGTCATCTCGGGGTATTCGTCAAGGGCAGCGACAAAATGCATCTCGGACGTGCCGGGATTGGCAAAAACCGTATCCACGCCTGACGCCAGAAACGTTGTGACCAGATTGCGCGCGCCGTTGGACATGGCGCCCCCCTTTAAACGATTGCCTTGGCACGACCTTAGCGGGCCGCCCTAAGCCTGTCAGCGGGGCTGTGCATCAGGTCGCGCGTTGGGCGGCCATGTCCATGTCCACCAGAGGCCTACGCAGACCCGGTTGGATCACATCCGGATCATAGGCTTTGCGATCAAAGACCTCGCGCACCATGGGGGCGAAGAACTCGATGGGTAGATCGTCGTAATCCGGGTCAAAGGAGGCCTGATCCCAGCGTTCGCAAAAGGCAGCGCAATCGTCAAAATAGGCATGGCCGGCATGGCGGTCGCGCTTGTTCTGATCGTAGCCGTCCAAATGATGCCCGTAATAGAGCATCTGAAAATCGCCATGCGTCGCCACGCACCATGTGCATTGTTCGCGGACGAATGGTTTCAGGATCGTGGCGGCATATTCGTCATGGTTAAAGGGCGCGTAGATATCGCCAATGTCATGCAGCAAGGCCGACACGACCCAATCCACATCGGCCCCGTCCCGCCAGGCGCGCGTGGCAGATTGCAACGAATGACCCAGTCGGGTGATCTGATATCCCGACAGGCTTTCATCCAGATCAACCAGTGCCTTCAGCAGCCTGTCCGCGGTGTGTTTCGTATGCTCGATCTCATGCTCAGTTAGAAATTCATACTCCTCCCGCGTGCCATCCTTCATCTGGGTGAAGCTGACCTTATCCATCTCGCTCATGCATACATCTCCGCTTGTCGGCTGGCACCTTTCATCGTGGCTTGAGCCTGCGCGCGTCGGATCTCTTCGTAAAGGGCCAATGACGGCGCATCGAACAGTTTTCGTGGCGGGGCGTATTTGATGAAATTGCCGCTCCTGTCCGCACTGCGCACCAGCATGGCATAATCCTTGTCGGCGACCTGTTGCGCGACCTCGGGCGTGACATAGCGCACCACCGCCGCGATCCGCCGGCCGCCGCTTGTGTTTGGGCCAGAGCCATGGATCGTCAGCCCGTGATGCAGTGAGATCTGGCCGGGATGAATTTCTATCGGCACCCGGTCTGCGGGCGCCACATCCACTTTGATTTCTTACCCACGCGACAGAAGGTTGTTGGCGTCAAAACTGTCCTCATGCGGCAGGATGGGGTTTTTATGCGAGGCTTTGACAAATTTCATGCAGCCCGAGGCCGGCGTTGACGGCGACAAGGCAATCCACGCCGTGACCATGCCCGAGATCGCCCCCAGCCCCCAATAGGTAAGATCCTGATGCATCGACACGATCTAAGCCGTCTTCGGCTCCTTAATGAAGAACTCGACCCCGTAGATAAGTATATCCGGGCCCAGAATGCCTTCGATCACGTTCAGCACCTGCGGGTCCGACCCGATGAAATGGGCCATCGGCATCACAGCCTGAGCCTTGACGCGCTTGTAGGTGTTGAGCGGGTGCAGCAGATTGGCGCTTCGCCAATCATACTCCATTTGCTCCAGTTCCGCGCGTAAGGCTGCGGCCTCTT
>JABSSB010000184.1 GCA_013214715.1 Paracoccaceae bacterium
GAAGTGCGCTCGTTGAGCAATCCAAACCAACCCAGTAACGCAAGAAGTTATTCCAGCAAACATCAGGGTTACACCCACCAAATTCCAAACCTTAGACAAGATGTTCATTGCTTCTCCATGCCCGAGAACTGATAGTAGCTGTGTTGCAGAATTTTGGAAAGTTGGGCTCAGACCGGTCATTTGCTGCAACAACCTCAAACGTCAGCTAATCATCGTTCGCGATATCGGCGTGGTTTGATGAGCTTGCGGCATAAACACTGGCGATATTGGCCGAAACCGTAGTGGCAGCGCACTCACGGAGCACCCTTCAGGGAAAATTTTCCCTAAAATCAGTCCGTATCGCCTCGACGCTTTGTCACATAAAACAGAAACCTACCGCGAAAAGTCCGCGGTAGGTGTGTGGTGTATGTCCCGAGAACCTGAATGCGTCGTTTCAGGCCAGGCGGTTGTCTTGTCAGCGATTTTCGATGTCGATGTAATCGCGCTCTGTCTCGCCAAGATACAGCTGGCGCGGACGGCCGATTTTCATTTGCGGATCGGCCAGCTGTTCTTTCCACTGCGAAATCCAGCCCACCGTGCGCGACAGCGCGAAGATCGGCGTGAACATCGAGGTTGGGAAGCCCATTGCTTCAAGAATGATGCCCGAATAGAAATCGACATTTGGGAACAGTTTCTTGTCCGCAAAATACGGATCGGCCAGTGCAGCAGCCTCAAGCTCTTTGGCGACTTGCAGGGTTGGGTTGTTCTCCACGCCTAGCAGATCCAGCACTTCATCAGCCGATTGCTTCATGACCTTGGCGCGCGGGTCAAAGTTTTTATAGACCCGGTGACCAAAGCCCATCAGGCGGAACGGATCGTTCTTGTCCTTGGCGCGGGCAATATATTCCGGGATTTTGTCCACGGTGCCAATCTCGCGCAGCATTTCCAGACATGCCTGATTTGCGCCGCCATGAGCCGGACCCCACAGACAGGCAATGCCCGCCGCGATACAAGCAAAGGGGTTCGCGCCCGAAGACGAGGCCAGACGCACCGTCGAGGTCGAAGCATTCTGCTCGTGATCGGCATGCAAAGTGAAGATCCGGTCCATCGCGCGGCTGAGGATCGGGTTCACTTCGTAATCTTCGGCGGGCACGGCAAAGCACATGCGCAGGAAATTCGAGGCGTAATCCAGATCATTGCGCGGATACACGAAGGGCTGGCCGATATGGTATTTATAGGCCCAGGCCGCGATGGTTGGCATCTTGGCGATCAGGCGGATCGACGCAACTTCGCGCTGCCAGGGATCCGAGATATCGGTCGAGTCGTGATAGAATGCCGACATCGCGCCGACCACGCCGACCATAATCGCCATCGGATGCGCGTCACGACGGAAGCCGCGGAAGAAGTTCACCATCTGCTCATGCAGCATGGTGTGATTGGTCACGCGGGATTCAAAATCTTCCAGCTGCGCGGGGGAGGGCAGTTCACCGTAAAGCAGCAGGTAGCACACCTCGAGGAAATGCGATTTCGAGGCCAGCTGATCAATTGGATAGCCACGGTGCAGCAGCTCGCCCTTGTCGCCATCAATGAAGGTGATCGTGCTGTCGCAGGACGCGGTCGAGGTAAAGCCCGGATCATAGGTGAACAGGCCAGACTGCCCATACAGCGTGCGGATGTCGATCACATCGGGACCCGCGGTTGGCGAGTGAACGGGCAGTTCCCAGCTTTGCCCATCCAGGCTCAGCGTCGCATTGCGGGTGGACTCTGTCATTCTCTGTTCCCTTTCCTTGTCTTTGGCGCGTCTTGTTGACTGCTAACGCAGACACATGCGGCCTTATCGTACCGGTTTGGCATAACCCGGATCGGCCGGATCAGCCCGCAGCGTCAGAGATACGGGCGAGGGTCTCAGTCTTGCCCAACACCAGCATCATGTCGAAAACCGAAGGCGTCACTGCCCGCCCGGCCAAGGCCGCGCGCAAAGGCCCGGCCAGCTTCCCGAATTTCATCTCATGCGCCTCTGCAAAGGCGTTGAGACTGGCCTCGAGTCCGTCTCGCGACCAGCTAGCATTTTGCAATTGCGGCGTCAATTCTTTCAGTATACCATCGGATACCGAAGCGAGAGCTTTCTCAGCTTTGGCATCGCGGACCACGGGGCGCGAAACCGTGGCAAAATGTCCTTTTTCAAGGAGTTCCGGGAAGGTTTTGGCCCGATCCTTCAGACAAAACATAGCCTTCTCAAGCATGTCACCCTGCGCCTGCGACAGCGCATGTTCACCGGCAGCGGCCAGATAGGCCTCGGTCTCTTGCCGCAGTGCAGCATCATCTGACCAGGCGATATGCTGGCCACAGATGTTTTCCAGTTTCTTGGTATCGAACCTCGCGGGGCTTTTGCCGATTCCAGAGAGATCGAACCACTCTTTTGCCTGTGCATCGGTGAAGACCTCGTCATCGCCATGGCTCCATCCAAGACGCGCAAGATAGTTACGCATGCCCGACGCTGGGTAACCCATCGCCTGATATTCCTGCGCGCCCAAGGCGCCGTGGCGTTTCGACAGTTTCTTGCCATCGGGCCCATGGATCAGCGGTATATGCGCCCAGACGGGCACATCCCAGCCCATCGCGTCATAGATCATCATCTGACGCGCAGCATTGTTGAGGTGATCATCGCCGCGGATGACATGTGTGACGCCCATATCGTGATCATCGACCACGACGGCCAGCATATAGACCGGCGTCCCATCGGCGCGCAGCAGCACCATATCGTCAAGCTGGTCATTGCGGATGGTCACATCACCCTGCACCTGATCGCGGATCACAGTCTCACCCCCTTGCGGGGCGCGGATGCGGATCACGAAGGGCGCATCGGGATAGGTCGATGGGTCGGCATCGCGCCAGGGCGAGCGAAACAGGGTAGAGCGCCCTTCGGCCCGCGCAGCCTCGCGAAACGCGGCGATCTCGTCCTGGGTCGAGAAACACTTGTAAGCCTTGCCCTCGGCCAGCAGGTGATGCGCCACTTCGGCGTGGCGATCCGCGCGGGCGAATTGACTGATCACATCGCCATCATGATCTAATCCCAGCCAGGCCATGCCTTGCAGGATCGCCTTGGTCGCTTCGGGGGTCGAGCGTTCGCGATCCGTATCTTCGATGCGCAGCAGGAACTTGCCGCCGCGCCCGCGGGCATACAGCCAGTTGAACAGCGCCGTTCGCGCGCCGCCGATATGCAGAAACCCAGTAGGTGAGGGGGCAAATCGGGTCACTACGGGATGGGTCATGCGCGCGGTCCTTGAAATGTCGTGATCCGCCCGCCGGCGGTTGGCCCACCCGATAGCAAGCAGGGCGGCGCGGTGCAATGCGCGCCATGTCCCAGCCACTCGGCAAAATGCCGGATTACGGTTTCCATAGCCCGTTTCGAATACACTAATGGCAGATGCGTTCATAAGGATGCGTCGATAGATCAGATTTTGAAAACACAGTCCTTGTTTGCGGTGCTTTCTTTACTTTTATCGCTGTGTCTGTCCGCAGGGGATGTGGCCGCCGACGGCAACACAATTTCCATTACTGGACCTGAAAACGCGGATCGACTTTAGAGTCTGCGCAAGGCCCCTGTGGATTCGGATACAGGATCACAAGACACGGGGGGCGCTGGATCACAGCCAACCATTGCCTTTGACCGATCAGGATGGTGACATCAATGTCGGTTTTGAAGATGGCAACGTTTTTGAGGCTGTTCAGGAGGGTTTTGACAACACGATCTGTGTCGACATGACCGCAGAGGCCAATGCCGTCAGCGCGACGCAAGTGGGATCTGGAAACAGGCTGAACGCCTTGGTTACCGGAAGTGGCAATGTCGCGCGGGTGACACAGACCTGGGATGGGCATACCGCCCAGATCGTCCAGTCCGGGGCTGGTTACATGATCGACCTTTCGCAATGCTCACGATAGCTTTCGCCTGACGAGTGGGGCAAAACGACCGGTGCGGCGGCTTAGCCAACGCAGGCTTGCCAAGAGATCGCGACCGACAATGCGCGGCGGCAAAATAGAAGCAAGGCCGAACGAAAACCACGACAAACCTCCTGAACGGGGGGCGTTGAGCCATTTGCGATGCACCAGGAAAGCCATGTCTTGGTCACCGCGTGACGCTTCGGATTAACCTTTTGCTAACCAAATTGTCCGAGCGTGTCGGGGCTGTGTCCGGAGGCCCCATGCTGAACCTGCGCAGATCCCGTTGGCGCGTCGAAATGCCGGCAATTTTGACCGCGGTGGAAGAGCAGCGCGGCCACCTATTTCCATGGATGCCGATTGCCTTGGCTCTTGGGATCGGTCTGTATTTTGCCTTACCTCGCGATCCTACTGCGACCGAGACATGGGCTTCGGCAGCAGGGGCCGGATTGTGCATCATTGCGGCGCTGTGGCTCTGGCGGTTGGCAGCTTTGGGCACGGTTGTATGCCTTGGAATAGGGTTGGCGGCGTTGGGTCTTGTGCGCGCTGAAACCCGCAGCGCTGCGTTGGCGGGGCCGGTTCTTGGCTGGCATTACTATGGCCCGGTCGAGGGCCGGGTGGTCGGGCTGGATCGGTCCGCTTCGGACCGGCCGCGGATCACCCTGGATCAGGTGCGGCTGACACGGTTGCACCCGGATGAGATTCCAACGCGCGTCCGGCTCTCGCTCAGCGGGCTGGCTGCCGAAGCCATACCGCCGCCCGGGGCGCATGTGATGACGACGGCGCATCTTGACCAGCCCCGTGGGGCGGCTGAACCGAGCGGGTTCGATTTTCGGCGACATCTGTGGTTTCGCGAGATCGGTGCGGTCGGCTATACGCGCGTGCCGGTTCTGATCGCGGCCCCGCCCGATGGTACACAGCCGGTTTTTCGCATTCGCATGGCGCTGAGCGATGCGCTGCGTGACCGGCTGCCAGGAGATGTGGGCGGCTTTGCGGCTGCTGTCACGACTGGTGATCGCAGCGGCGTCAGTCAGTCCGCGCTGGAGGCGCTGCGCGGCTCGAATCTTGCGCATCTGCTGGCCATTTCCGGGCTGCATATGGGGTTGCTGGCCGGGCTGCTTTACGGCGCGTTTCGCGGGGCTTTGGCGGCTGTGCCTTGGGTTGCGCTGCGCTGGCCTTTGCGGCGGGTGGCCGCAATTGGCGCTTTGATCGGGGCCTCGTTTTACCTTGCTCTGTCGGGCGGCAATATCGCGACCGAACGCGCTTTTATCATGGTGGCCGTTGCCCTATGCGCCGTCATGGCCGAACGGCGGGCGCTGTCGATCCGGGCGGTGGCGGTGGCGGCGACCATCGTGTTGCTGCTCAGGCCCGAAGCGCTGTTGAGCCCCGGTTTTCAGATGTCCTTTGCCGCGACCACGGCACTGGTGGCGGTGTTTGCCTGGTTGCGCGATCTCGACGCACCCCGCCTGCCGCGTTGGCTTCGCGGGGTGGGGGCCTTGGTGATCTCGTCAGCGGTGGCGGGGCTGGCCACGGCGCCGATTGGCGCGGCGCAGTTCAACACGATGTCGCATTACGGCCTTCTGGCCAATCTGCTTTCGGTGCCCGTGATGGGCATGGTCATCATGCCTTGCGCACTCATCGCGACGGCCCTTGCGCCCTTGGGGCTTGAGATGTTGGCGTTGGTGCCGATGGGCTGGGGCATATCTTGGATTTTGGCTGTGGCCGACACGGTGGCCGCACTGCCCGGCGCACAGGGCATGGCGCAGACCCCGCCGGGATGGGTGCTGCCGGTGCTGAGCCTTGGTTGCCTTTGGGCGATCCTGTGGCAAGGCCGTGCGCGATGGTTGGGCGTTGTGCCGGTGGTCGCTGCACTGCTCGCTTGGCCCGAAGCCTCAAGGCCAGAGATCTTGATCGAAGATCGCGGCGGGTTGGTGGGCATCATGACGCCAGAAGGCCGGGCACTCAGCCGGGACAGAGGCGCGGGGTTCGTCGCGGGTATCTGGTTGGAAAACGATGGCGACCCCGCCAGCCAGGAAGAGGCCGCCGCGCGTTGGACTACCATGTCCCAATCCAGTCCAGCCGGACCCATCACCCATATCGCAGGCAAACGGGCTTTGGCCGCTTGGGCGGGCTGCGGGCTAGGCGAGGTGGTGGTGACCTCTGTTCCGCTGGACCGGGACGACCCAAAGCGTGGGGCCGGGTGTCAGGTGATCACACCAAAGGATCTGGACCGCTCAGGCGCGATGGCGTGGCAGAATGGCGGCTGGGTCACCGCCGCCGAGACTGCGGGCGCGCGCCGCTGGGCCGGTCAGTAGCTGCGGATCAGGCCGACCAGACGGCCCTGAACCGCCACCATGTCCGAGGGGTAGACGCGCGTTTCATAGGCCGGGTTCGCCGCTTCGAGAGCGATAGAGGCTCCGCGCCGCAGAAACCGTTTCAGCGTGGCTTCCTGACCCTCGACCAGCGCCACGACGATATCTCCGTCATCGGCCGTATCGGTTTCGCGGATCACCACGATGTCACCGTCATTGATGCCCGCATCGATCATCGAGTCGCCTTTGACCTCGAGCGCATAGTGCTCAGCCCCGGCGCGCAGCATCTGGCCCGGCACTGCCACATGATGTGACACTTGGCTGATCGCCTCGATCGGGACACCGGCGGCGATGCGGCCCATCACGGGCAATTCAGTCGCAGACAGATTAGCCGGGATCGGCGGCGCAGGGGCGGGGGCAGGCTGCCCGGCACCGCCTTCGATCACGCGTGGCTGAAACCCGCCGCGGGCGCTGCTGCCGGTGCCACCAAGGCTCTCGGGCAGCTTCACGATCTCGATCGCACGGGCGCGGTGAGCCAGACGTCGGATAAAGCCTCGTTCCTCCAGCGCGGTGATCAACCGGTGGATGCCGGATTTCGACCGCAGGTCCAACGCTTCTTTCATCTCGTCAAAGCTGGGCGGGACACCATCCGCCTGCATCCGCTTGTGGATGAACTCCAGCAAGTCCAGCTGTTTCTTGGTTAACATGCTCGCCTCCAGCCCTTGGCCTTTGTGCTTTGTTCTATGCATGTTCCCCTTTTGTGTCAAGCCTTTGGACCGAAGCAGACCAAAACCTGTCTAAAGCGGCAGATAGGTCACAGTGTCACCGGCGCGGCGCGGCGGGTCATGTGGTGCGCGCACCAGCAGCGCATTGGCCTGTGCCAGAACGGTCAGGAGGGAGCTGTCCTGATTGTCGAACGCTGTCACCTGGTCCCCGTCAACCATGGCACGCATGTAATGTTCGCGCGGACCATTCTGCCCAAGGTCTTGGGCCAGCCTTGCCTGACGCAAAGCAGGCACGGTTTCGACCTCTCCCAACATGCGGCGCAGCATCGGGGCCAGGAAGAGATAGCCGCAGACCATTGCAGACACCGGATTGCCCGGCAGACCCAGCATCGCCGCATCCCCCATACGCCCGGCCATCAGCGGTTTTCCGGGGCGCATGGCAATCTTGTAAAAGGCCCGCTCCATTCCCAGCGATTGTGCGACCTCGCCCACCAAGTCATGGTCGCCGACCGAGGCTCCGCCCACCGTGACCACAAGATCCGCGCCGCGCGCCATGTCGAAACAGGTGGTCAAAGAGGCGCGCGTATCACGCGCAATTGGCAGCAGGCGCGGGGTGGCGCCCAAAGCTTCGACTATCGCGTGCAGGCCAAAAGTGTTTGATGCGATGATCTGATCGGGGCCGGGGGTCTGGCCCGGCATGACAAGCTCATCCCCGGTCGATATCAACGCCACAATGGGTTTGCGCGTCACCGGCACGCGGGGAATGTTCATCGACGCCAGCAGTGCCACATCCTGCGGGCGCAAGCGGCGCGGGGCGTGGATCGTCGTGCCTTTGGTGAAATCGCCGCCCGCCGGTCGGACATTGGATTTGCCATTAGGGTCTTCCGAAATGCTGATCACATCGCCCTGACGCGTTACATCTTCCTGAATGACAACGAAATCCGTGCCGTCTGGCATCGGGGCGCCGGTGAAAATCCGCACCGCACAACCCGCGCCAACTTTGCCAGAAAATCCATGCCCAGCAGCGGCTTCGCCGATTACCTTGAACTGTGCATGCAGATCAGCTTCGACTCCGTTGAGCGCATAGCCATCCATCGAAGAAGCCGCAAATGGCGGTTGGTCGCGTTGTGCCATGACATCCTGTGCCAGGACACGGCCTGCGGCCTCGCGCAGCGGCACCTCTTCTTGCTCCAGCGGCTCAATCAGCGCGAACAGACGCTCGCGCGCCTCAGAGACAGAAATCATGTCGCCTCGTAACGGCCTGATTTTCCGCCGTCTTTCAGTGTGACGTGGATGCCGCCGATCTCCATCGCCTTATCGACGGCCTTGATCATGTCATAGACTGTCAGGGCCGCCGTGGACACGGCGGTCAACGCCTCCATCTCTACCCCGGTCTGGCCAGAGGTTTTGACTGTGCCAGTGATCTGCACGCCGGGCAGGTCGGGGTCGAGCGTCAGATCCACGGTGACTTTGGTCACCGGCAGCGGATGACACAGCGGGATCAGATCGGGCGTTTTCTTTGCGCCCATGATACCCGCCAGCCGCGCCACACCCAGAACATCGC
>JABSSB010000185.1:0-3863 GCA_013214715.1 Paracoccaceae bacterium
CAGGCTTTCGACAAACATTAACATGCCGACAATGCCTAGAAAGACCACGTAGCAGAGCTGCACCAGCAAATCGACCTGTCCTAAAGCCTTGAGCGTATTGAAGATGTAGACGCCCCCCGCGGCGCCAACGAGGCCCCCGGCCAACAATACAAACCCCATGCGCAGGTCGACCGCCTTGCGCTGGAAATGCGCTAGCACCCCCGATACGGAAGAAGCGACAACCTGATTGGCCCCTGTCGCCACGGCCACGCTGGGTGGGATGCCGATGAAGAACAGGGCAGGGGTCAGCAGAAACCCTCCACCCACGCCGAACATGCCCGACAGCACACCCACCAATCCGCCCATCCCAAGGATCAGCAGGATATTGACCGACACCTCGGCGATGGGGAGGTAAATCATCATATCCTGTTGTCGCGCCGCCTTACCCAAAAATCAACCGCCATGCTGCGGGGCGGCATGGCGGCGATTGTGGGGTATATCGTGAAAGCGTTAAGTTTAGCGTTCTTTGACGTACGGCTCTCCGCCTGCCTTCGGTGGGATGGCCTTGCCGACAAAGCCAGCAAGGATCACCACGGTCAGCACGAAAGGCAGCGCATCCATGACCTGCACCGGGATGACCACCCCGCCCAGATCAATATTCTGGAACCGCAGGGCGATGGCCTGAAGAAAGCCAAAAAGCAGACAGGCCCCAAGCGCGTGCCAGGGCCGCCATTTTGCAAAGATCAGCGCGGCCAGCGCGATGAACCCACGTCCTGCGGTCATGTCTTTGACAAAACCAGCCTGCAACGCTGTCGCCAGATAGGCGCCCGCAATCCCGCACAGCACGCCGCAGATCATCACAGCGGCAAAACGCAGCCCAACAACGGACACGCCTGCCGTGTCGACAGCAGCCGGGTTTTCCCCCACCGCCCGCAAGCGCAGGCCAAATCGTGTGCGGTACAAGACCCAGGCGGTGAATGGCACGAAGGCAAAGGCCAGATAAACCAGCACGGAATGGCCGGACAAAAGCTCAGAATAGATCGGGCCGATCACCGGAACCGGCTCCAACTCATTGGCAAAGGGCAGATTGATGCCTTCGAACCGCGCGCCACCAAACAGCGATGGCGTGCGTCCACCCTGGCTGAACCAGCTTTGCGCGATCAGAACGGTCATGCCCGCCGCCAAAAAGTTGATCGCTACGCCCGAAATCAGCTGATTGCCCCGGAACGTGATCGAAGCGACGCCATGGATCAGTGAGAGAACCAATGAGGCTGCCGTGCCTGCTAATAGCCCCAACCAGACGGAGCCAGAGACATAAGCCACCGCCGCCGAGAAAAAGGCCGAGGCCAGCATCTTGCCTTCCAGCCCGATATCGAACACGCCCGCTCGTTCGGAATAAAGCCCCGCCAGACAGGCCAGAAGCAGCGGCGTGGCCAGACGCACCGTCGAGTCCAGGATCTGGATGATGGTCAGGAAATCCATGGCCTCACCCTTTCCGCAGCTTGAGGAAGATGCGCTCGAGCGGCATCCGAACCATGTTGTCAAGCGCCCCGGTGAACAGGATTACAAGCGCCTGAATGACGACGATCAGTTCACGCGGGATGGATGTCCACAGTGCCAGTTCTGCGCCGCCCTGATACAGAAAGCCGAACAGAATGGCCGCCAGCAGCACGCCAAAGGGATGCGACCGGCCCATGAGCGCCACGGCGATGCCAATAAAGCCGGCCCCTTCGGTGGAGTTCAGGACCAGACGCTCTGCCTCGCCCATGACGTTGTTGATGGCCATCAGACCGGCCAGGCCGCCTGAGATCAGCATCGTGATCATGATGATCCGCACCGGCGCAATGCCGGCGTAAACGGCGCCTTTTTCCGAATGGCCATAGGCCCTTATTTCATAGCCCAGCTTGGTCCGCCAGATGAGCAGCCAGACGAGCACACAGGCCAGAAGCGCGACGATGAAGGAAATATTCGCGGGTGCCGCCCGCGAAAACTCGATACCCAGAGGCGCGAGGATTTCATGCAGGGTCGGCAAGTGCACTGCCTCGGGGAAGCGCGCGGTGGCCGGGTCCATCGACCCTTCGGGCCGCATCACATTGACCAGCATGTAGTTCAACACGGCGGCAGCGATATAGTTGAACATGATCGTGGTGATCACGATATGGCTGCCCCGCTTGGCTTGCAGATAGGCCGGGATCGCGGACCAGGCTGCACCGAACGCCGCGGCCGAGATTGCTGCTGCGACCAGGGCAATCGACCAATGCGGCCAGGGGATATAGAGGCAGGCAATCGCCACACCCAAACCGCCCAGCATGGCCTGCCCTTCGCCGCCGATGTTGAACAGACGTGCGTGAAAGGCAACCGACACTGCCAGACCGGTGAAGATGAAATTGGTCGCGTAATACAGCGTGTAGCCCCAGCCATAGGTGGAGCCGAGCGCGCCATCTACCATCAGCTTCAGCGCGGCAATCGGGTCTTCGCCGATGCCAAGAATCACCAGCGCAGACAAAACCGCTGCCAAAAACAGCGAGATCAGGGGGATCAGCACCACATCGGCCCATTTGGGCATGACATCCATCTTATGCGGCCTCCCCGGCAACACCGGCCATCAGCAGGCCCAGTTCCTTCTCATCGGTCTCGGCCGGCAGGCGTTCGCCCATGATATGACCGTCAAACATCACAGCAATCCGATCCGAGAGCGCAAAGATTTCCTCCAACTCGACCGAGACCAGCAAAATTGCTTTGCCCGCATCGCGCAGAGACACAATCTGCTGGTGGATGAATTCAATCGCCCCGATATCCACGCCACGCGTCGGTTGTCCGACCAGCAGCAGGTCGGGATTGCGTTCGATCTCACGGGCGACCACGATCTTTTGCTGGTTACCGCCCGAAAAGTTTTTTGCCGAAAGGAAGGGGTCGGGCGGGCGCACGTCGAATTTTTCCATTTTCTTTGCGGTGTCGGCCTTCAGCGCGGCATTGTTCATCAATGGGCCAGACTGAAATGCCGGGTCATGGTGATACCCAAAGGCCACGTTCTCCCAGGCTGCAAATTCCATGATCAGCCCTTCGCGCTGGCGATCTTCGGGCACATGGCTGACATGCTGCGCCCGGCGTGATCGCCCGTCCGAGCCTTGACCGGACAAGGGCAAAGCCGAGCCGTTCAGCCAGACGGACCCGAAGCCGTCGCGCATTCCACCCAACACCTCAAGCAATTCTGACTGGCCGTTGCCTGCCACGCCGGCAATGCCCACAATCTCGCCCGCGCGGACGGTGAGGTCGATCCCCTTGACCCGTTCGACGCCCTGTTCATCGACGACGCGCAGCCCTTCGATTTCCAGAACCGGCTTGCCCGGCTGCGCCGCAGCCTTGTCGATGCGCAGCAGAACCTTGCGGCCTACCATCAGTTCGGCCAAGTGTTCGGGATTGGTGTCCACGGTTTTGACCGTGGCGGTCATCTCTCCCCGCCGCATCACGGACACAGTGTCTGTTGCATCCATAATCTCGCGCAGCTTGTGCGTGATCAGGATGATGGTTTTGCCTTCGGCCTTCAGTTTTGCAAGGATACGAAACAGCTGATCGGCCTCAGCAGGCGTGAGCACGCCGGTGGGCTCATCGAGGATCAAAATCTCTGCCTGCCGATAAAGTGCCTTGAGGATTTCCACGCGCTGCTGCATCCCCACACCGATTTCGTCGATGCGTGCGTCGGGGTTCACGTCCAGCCCGTATTCCTTAGACAGATCCTTGAGAACCTTCCGCGCCTTGGTCAGGGAGGGGCGCAGCAATCCGCCCTCTTCCGCGCCGAGGATGATGTTTTCCAAAATGGTGAAGTTTTCGACCAGCTTGAAATGCTGGAACACCATTCCGATGCCCGCGGCAATGGCCGCCTG
>JABSSB010000185.1:3963-8460 GCA_013214715.1 Paracoccaceae bacterium
TTTGCCAAACATCGAAACATAGTCTGAAAAAGCGTCACGCGCTGTGATCGGCTCGGGTGTTTTGGGATCGGCATATAGGAATGTGTTGGCCAGGACCGCGTTGATTTTCGCGGCGCGGCCCTCGCCCGATGGGTCGCCCCAGGCCGAAAACAGGGTTTGAATCGCTGTTGGCATGGCCCGAGGCTCCCTTAGCTTGGATGGATCAGAAGGACATGACCGGGCAGGAATTGTCCGACATGTAGTCATGCACGGCCAACTCACCCGAGGCAATCTTGACCGAAGCATCGTCCACCATGGCTTTCATATCCGCCGACACCAGCGGTGCGTTGTTGTCATCCAGCGCATAGCCCACGCCGCCATTGGCCAGACCCATCACTTCAAAGCCGGTCGACAGACCCGGGCCATCGGTGAAGGCGTTGTAAACGGCATTGTCCACGCGCTTCATCATCGAGGTCAGCACCTTGCCCGGATGCAGGTGGTTCTGGTTGCTGTCCACGCCGATGGACAGAATGCCTTCATCAGCCGCTGTTTGCAGAACGCCCACACCGGTGCCGCCGGCGGCGGCATAAACCACGTCAGCACCCTGGCTGATCTGTGCTTTGGTCAGTTCCGAACCTTTCACGGGGTCGTTCCATGCGGCAGGGGTGGTGCCGGTCATGTTAGCAATCACGGTTGCGTCCGGGTTTGCGGCCATCACGCCCTGTGCATAGCCACAGGCGAATTTACGGATCAGCGGGATATCCATGCCGCCGATAAAGCCAACAGTGCCCGATCCCGACGCCTCTGCCGCCATCATGCCGACCAGATAGGAGCCTTCATGCTCGTTGAACACGACCGAGCGGACATTGGGCTGATCCACCACCATGTCGATGATGACAAAAGAGGTATCAGGGTAATCAGCCGCAACCTGGCCCAGAGCATCGCCAAAGGCAAAGCCCGCCATCACGATCGGGTTGGAGCCGGCTTCGGCAAAGCGGCGCAGTGCCTGTTCGCGCTGGGCTTCGGACTGAAGCTCGATCTCGCGGAAGCTGTTGCCGGTTTCATCGGCCCAACGCTGCGCGCCGTTGAAGGCGGCTTCGTTAAAGGATTTGTCGAACTTGCCGCCCAGATCGAAGATCAGTGCCGGATCGGCAGTGGCCATGCCCGCGCTCAGCGCAATGGCGGCCGCGCCGCCCAGCAGGGTTTTGGTCAAGGTCATATTTGTCTCCCTCAGTGGTATCTGTCTGTCGATACGCGTTTTACCGGTGGCTCTGGCACGAACCACGGTCGTGCATGTTATCGACTAAGCCCGGGATCAAGCCAAGGGGTCAATATGTTTTTGACCATTTGGACAAGTCTGCGACGCCGCAGATTTGGGCGATTGGCCGAAACCGGGACCGGCTAGGTAGAAAAGCGGCCGCGCAGGACGTTTTTCTGGACCTTGCCCATCGTGTTGCGTGGCAGAGCGTCCATCACGACAAACCGGCGTGGCAATTTAAATTTGGCCAGATGCGCGGCGGCATGAGTTTGCAGTGCCTGGTCATCCACAGTCTGGCCGGGTTCCGCCACAATGGCCGCGACGACGCTTTCACCAGAATCGGGATGGGGGACGCCAAACACCGCACTTTCCAAAACCGTCGGGTCGGCGTTCAACACGTCTTCTATTTCTTTGGGATAGATATTGTAGCCGCCCGAGATGATGAGGTCTTTTGCACGGCCGACAATTGATACCCGCCCGTCCGACGCCATCACGGCCAGATCACCAGTGATGAAAAAACCGTCTTCGCGCAGCTCTTCGGCGGTTTTTTCAGGCATGTTCCAATAGCCCTGAAATACGTTGGGGCCACGGGTTTCGATCATGCCAATGCTGCCTGCGGGCAGAGCTGTGCCTGTTTCCGGATCGGTAATCTTGACCTCGGTGCCGGGCACGGCAAAGCCCACCGTTCCGGCCACCCTGTCCCCATCATATGGGTTCGACGTGATCATGTTGGTTTCAGTCATGCCATAGCGTTCAAGGATGCGATGACCGCTGCGTGCCTCAAACGCCTGATGGGTTTCCGCCAGGAGCGGAGCCGAGCCCGAAATGAACAACCGCATGTTCGCAGCTCGTTGTCGGTCGAAGCGCGCATCCCCCAAAAGCCGCGTGTAAAACGTCGGTACGCCCATCAACAGCGTAGAGCGCGGCATCTCCTCGATCAGCACATCCAGATCGAACCCGGACATCAATCGTACCTGCGCCCCAGCAAGCAAGCTGGTATTCATAGCGACGAACAAACCATGCGTGTGAAAGATCGGCAGTGCGTGGATCAAACGGTCCTGATCGGTGATGCGCCACAGTTGCACCAGCTCTTGCGCATTCGAAAGCAGGTTGCGATGGCTCATCATTGCGCCTTTTGAACGGCCCGTAGTTCCCGATGTGTAAAGCAGCGCAGCCAGATCATCCGGGCCCCGAGCGACCGTGTCGAACGCTGTTGGCTGTTTGTTGGCAGCCTGTTGCAGACTGCCGCCATCCCCGCCCAGCGTCATCAAAACCGCGCCGACCTCTTCTGCGACCGGGGTCAGTGTCGCTGCATCCTTGGGGTCGCAAATCACCAGACGTGGCCCAGCATCGGCGATGAAATAGCGCAGTTCAGCCTTTGTATATGCTGTGTTCAGAGGCAGATAGACTGCGCCGGTCTGCACGCTGGCCGCATAAAGCGCGATTGTGTCGCTGAATTTGCCAGCCTGCACCACAATCCGATCTCCCGGAGACACGCCAACTCCTGTGAGAACATGGGCAAGCTGAGCGGCACGTTTGATCACGTCGTCAAAACTCAAGACGATGCCGTCATCGCGGATCAAAAAGGGCATGTCCTGTCCTGCATGCGGGGAGAAAAGGGCATCGTAAAGGATGTTGGTCATTCGGGTCGGTCTCTGCATGTAGGTGCTGGCACAGCCATGCGGGGTGAAATCCATCCGGTCAAGCGCTAGAGCCTGCGTGACAAAAGCAGCGCGTCACAATCATCCTTGCCTGTGCGCGGGTAATATCCCGGACGCCGCCCAGTTTCGACAAACCCACAAGATTGATAAAGGGCCAGAGCGGCTGTGTTGTCTGCTGCAACCTCCAAAAACGCCGACGTTGCGCCACGACGCTTGGCTTCGTCCTGCCAGTCGCACATTACGGCCCGGGCCAGGCTTTGCCTCTGAAAGGCCGGATTGGTGGCAAGGGTCAGCAGTTCTGCTTCATCTGCAACCACGCGCACAAGAGCGAATGAGCGGACGTCCCCGACCGCAAAACAAAGTGGAGAGGCCAGAAGCGCGGCGAATTCCTCGGCACTCCAGTTGCGAGCTTCGGTGAAGCTCGCTGCATGCAGCTGCGCCATATCGTCCGGTGTCATGGATCGATCAGCGGCGGGGGCACATCCCGCGCCGGGGCGGCGTCGGCCGCACGCAGATAAAGCGGTGCAGGGGCTGGTGGGTTATGGCGCCATCGCGTGGCGGTAATGCGTGCGATGTTGGCTGCTAGGCCTGTTGGGCTGGGGTCTGCCCAAATCGGTCCGACGGTTGCTTCGGCATCGGCCGCGCTCATCAATTGTGGAGCCGTGCCAGAGCACAGATAAATCTGGTCACGCGGTGCTGGAATGGCCTCTGTATACCCGTCCGGTGCAAGCCCTGCGCGCGCTTCGCATCCTGTCACACCAACAGCGGGCACCGCCAAACCCAAAGCCAATCCACGCGCCGCCGAGACAGCGATGCGAATACCGGTGAAATTGCCGGGACCAACGCCAACGCCGATTGCATCCAGATCGCGCCAAGATTTCCCCGCCTCGGTCAGCATCTCTTCGAGCATCGGCATCAAACGCTCTGCCTGTCCCCGACTCATGGGGTCGACCTGCTCAAGCAGCAGGTGGTCCCCAAGTAGCAAGGCGGCCGCGCAATGCGGGCCCGCGCAGTCGAAGCCAAGGATCAAAGCAGATGAGGTCATCGCATCCGGTCGTTCAGATCATCGCGGGCCGAGCCATCATAGCGCGGCAATCCGTTGTCCAAGATCAGCCAAGGCAGGGCGTCTTTGGCATGGGCGTGCAAGCTTGACGCCGTCCACGGGAAAACCTGCAAATGCCGGTATCAGGGCGCCCGTCCAACGTTTGCAATCGCTGCAATGGCAGTAGGTTATCAAACAGGGCTCTGCCCCTGAGAACAAATGGGCGCCGCAATAGCAGCGCCCGCTTATCGTGTCGTTTGATGTCGAATCAGGCGACGCCAACCGGCCGCACCTCGGTCACTTCGGGGATGTAATGCCGCAGAAGGTTTTCGATCCCCATTTTCAGGGTCAAAGTTGAGGACGGGCAGCCAGCGCAGGCGCCTTGCATGTGCAGATAGACGACGCCACGGTCGAAGCCGTGAAAAGTGATGTCGCCACCATCCTGCGCAACGGCGGGGCGCACGCGCGTGTCCAGAAGCTCTTTGATCTGTCCAACAACCTCGGCATCTTCCCCGCTATGTTCGGCGTGACCAGAGGCCGGCTGAGCCGCGTCGTCC
>JABSSB010000186.1 GCA_013214715.1 Paracoccaceae bacterium
GCGCAGTATGACCCCTATGAAACCTTCGACATCGTGGTGGATTTCCTGCGTCAGGCCGCGCGCGACCCGGATGTGGTTGCGATCAAGCAGACGCTTTACCGGACCTCCCGCAATTCCCCGATTGTTGAGGCGCTCTGTGAGGCCGCGGAAGACGGCAAATCTGTCACCGCTTTGGTTGAGTTGAAAGCCCGCTTTGATGAGGCCGCGAATATTCGCCAGTCCCGGCGGCTGGAACGTGCGGGCGCGCATGTGGTTTATGGGTTTCTGGATTACAAAACCCATGCCAAAATCTCGATCGTAGTGCGGCGCGAAGGCAGCAGGCTGGTCACCTATACCCATTTCGGCACCGGGAACTACCACCCGATCACCGCACGGGTTTACACCGATCTGAGCTTTTTCACATGCGATACCGCGTTGGGGCGTGATGCGACCAAGGTGTTCAACTACCTGTCGGGCTATGCCCGTCCTGAAGGGTTGGAAAACCTTGTGATTTCTCCACTTGGCCTGAAACAACGCCTTCTGGACGGGATCGAAGATGAGATCGCCCATGCCAAGGCCGGACGCCCGGCGCAGATCTGGGCCAAGTTGAATTCGCTGATCGAACCAGAGGTGATCGACGCGCTCTACCGCGCGTCGCAAGCCGGGGTGAAGATTGATCTGGTCGTGCGCGGCATCTGCGGCTTGCGGCCCGGGATCAAAGGCTTGTCGGACACCATCCGGGTAAAATCCATTGTCGGCCGGTTTCTGGAACATGCGCGCATCGTCTGTTTCGGCAACGGGCACGGACTGCCATCGGATGAGGCGCAAGTCTTCATCTCTTCGGCTGACTGGATGGGCCGCAATCTCAACCGTCGTATTGAAACACTGGTAGAGATTCGCAACCCCACGGTGAAAACCCAGATCGTCAGTCAG
Organism: Paracoccaceae bacterium; assembly: GCA_013214715.1. Taxonomy (GTDB): domain Bacteria; phylum Pseudomonadota; class Alphaproteobacteria; order Rhodobacterales; family Rhodobacteraceae; genus JABSSB01. Next base: position 913 of record JABSSB010000186.1, read on the forward strand.
GTCATGGCCGCAAATCTGGCTGACCGCGCCCAAAGCTGGGTCATGCAGCCCGATGGGCGTTTCCTGCGCGATACCCGCGACGGGGCCAGCCCAGTCTTTAATTGTCATCAGTTTTTTCTAGAAAACCCGTCTTTGTCCGGGCGCGGATCGGCGGGGGCTGCGGATGTGCCGCAACTGACGCATACCAACAGCGTCGGAATGTGATACACCAGCCTTGCGCGCAGGCGCAAAGCAGACCCGGACGAGAGATGACAAGACAAGACTCGTTGGACCCAAGCGGTGACTGGGGCCCCTTTGGCCGCCCCTTGTTTGACGACCCTTCGACCCGCGCGCTGTCGCGTGTCGGCGTTGTGGATGTGGGATCGAACTCGGTTCGGATGGTGGTTTTTGACGGGGCCGCCCGCTCTCCGGCCTATTTCTTTAATGAAAAAGTCATGTGTGAGCTGGGCTCTGGCCTCAGCGAAACGGGCTATCTCAACCCCGAAGGCCGCGAACGGGCCCTGGCGGCGCTGCAACGGTTCAATGCCGTGGCGCGGGCGATGGGTCTGCCGGGGCTGACCGTTGTGGCAACGGCGGCGGTGCGCGACGCACGTGATGGCCCGGCCTTTCGTGCCGAGGTGCAACGTGAAACCGGTCTCAAGATCTGGGTCATCAAGGGTAAGGAAGAAGCGCGGCTTTCAGCCCAGGGCGTGCTGCTGGGCTGGCCCGGCTCATTCGGGTTGGTTTGCGATATTGGCGGGTCGTCCATGGAACTGGCCGAGATCCGCGATGGCCGCGTCGGGCGGCGCGTTACATCGGGTCTGGGGCCGCTCAAGCTGCGCGAAATCGACAGCCGCCGCAAACGCCATGACCATATCAAAGAGATCATAAAAGAACTTGCGTCCCATATGGGACCACAGCCTGACCGTCTGTTTCTCGTCGGTGGCAGTTGGCGCGCCATTGCCCGCATCGATATGGAGCGGCGCGGCTATCCCCTGCATGTTCTGCATGAATACCGCATGACCAAGGATCAGGTCATCGACACGCTCAACTACATTGAAGCCAGCGATGCCGACGCGCTGCGACAAGAGGCAGGTGTGTCCGGGACCCGCATGGCGCTCGTACCCTATGCCGCGCAGGTGCTGGCGCGGCTGGTCAAGACGTTCAAACCCAAGGATATCGCAATCTCCTCCTACGGTATCCGCGAAGGGCTTTTGTATGAGCAGATGCCGCAAAAGCTGCGCGACCGGGACCCGCTCATCGAAGCCTGCCGCTTTGCCGAAGCCAAGGATGCCCGTCGCCCCGGCTTTGGCCGTGTCTTATACGATTTCGTGCGCCCGCTTTTTGAGGGCGTCGATCATGCCAGCCTGCGCCTGATCAAGGCCGCCTGTCTGCTGCATGATGTGAGCTGGCGCGCCCATCCCGATTACCGGGCTGAGGCCTGTTTCGATTACGTCACCCGCGCCAATCTGGGCGGGCTGAAACATGGGGAGCGCGTCTTTCTGGGGCTGGCGCTGATGTATCGCTATCGCTCCAGCGCGTCGGATGACCGGTTCGCACCGCTGATTGCTCTGCTTGATGATCAGGATGATCGTGACGCCATGCTCTTGGGGCGAGCGATGCGGCTGGGCGCGATGCTGTGGGTGCCCGACGGGCAGGATATGCCGCGCTTTGACTATGACCCAAAGGAAGGTCGGCTGGTCTTTCACCTCACCAAAACCGTCGAAGACCTGTTTTCTGAAGTGCCTGCCGCGCGTCTGAAAAGTCTGGCGCAGGCCCTGGGGGCTAAGCTGGACATCCGCCTGACCGGGTAGAGCCGCATCAGATATCTATCGGGCCGTCCTCTTCCGTTTCTGACGGCAGCTCCAGCGGTGGCGCATCCTGTTTGCGGCGGATGATGATATCGCCATTATCCAGAATTTCCGGCGCTTCATATTGTGTCCAATCGCGGACATTGTTGATCACTTCGGTCAGGGCTGGTCCCATCTCTTCCAGAAAGCTTTCCAAAGCCGGACCAGCCATGTCAGCCCAGTCGCGCAGTGCTTCAAGACCCGGCGTCAGCTCATCCTGCAAGCCTTCGACCAGACTGTCCCATCCGCGCAGGATTTTCTCGCGGTTGGAGTCCTCGGTGATCTCGGGCGCGGGTGTTACCTGACTGCGGGCCTGTTCACCCAGTGACAGGGTGGCCGCAAGCATGGTGGCCATAGCGAGGATGACAAATGTTGGTCGGCGCATGGCGCGTCTCTCCCGTGATGTACCTGTGATGTGTGCAGCCGGACGCATGCGATCAAGGCCCCGGCCTAAACCTGCGCGCGATCCCGCCGATTGATCTCTTCCCAGGCGCGGTTGATGTCGATCATCCGTTTTTCCGCCAGACGCAGCGCCTCTTCCGGGACGCCGCGGGCCAGCATCGCATCGGGATGCGTTTCGCGCACCAGCTTGCGCCATTCGCGACGGATGGCGTCAAACGGCATGTCCGGGGTCACACCCAGCACGGTATAGGGATCGGGCTGCGCATCGGGGACAAAGCGCACGCGCATTGCCTTGAAATCGGCCTCCGGCAGGCTGAAAATCTCGGCCACGTTTTCGAGAAAGGTGTTTTCATTGGGATGGTAAAACCCATCCGCCATGGCGATGTGGAACAAGCCTTCCATCAGGTCCTTCAACACCGGTTGACGGTCGCGAAACATCCGCGCGATCTGTGTGGCGTAATCCTCATAGCCCGCCACATCGGTGCGGGCGAGGTTGAAAACCCGCGCGGCTTCAGCCTCATCCCGTGGGGCGATGGTGAAAACCTCGCGAAAGGCCGAGACCTCATCGCGTGTCACCAGCCCATCGGCCTTGGCCATCTTCGCGCCCAGCGCAATCACCGCAATGGTGAACGCAACGGAGCGTTCGGGATCACCGCGCAGGTTGTCATACACCTTGCTGAGCGGTTCTCCCTGGGCCAGCGCCTCAAGCGCGGCGGCAATGCGGGACCAGATCGACATGGGGGCAGCCTAGCCCGCTTTGGCCCGGCTGTCAGGCAGTGTTTGCGACAGGATTTTCTGCATAAGGATCAAATCCAACCATTGTTCGGCCTTGCGCCCGACCTGTGGCATATGTCCGACCTTGTCGAACCCCAACCGGTGATGAAATGCGATGGCATCGGGATTGGCCCCGCTGATGCCGGCAATCAACACATGCCCCCCGGCCTGTTGCGCGGCCTGTTCAACCTGCCCCATCAAAGCACGCCCCAGACCCTGCCCCTGGGCCCGTGGCAGCAGGCAGACCGAATGCTCAAAGCTCGCGGCATATCCCGGCCCGGCCCGGAATGGCCCCAAACGCGCAAAGCCCAGAACCGCGCCGTCCTGCTCGGCCACCCAGATCATCCCGATGGTGATCCAGTCCTCGACATCGGAGACGGTGCGCAAATCCGTTGTAAAGGTGGCCAGCGTGTCCCGGACCATCCAGTTCTGGATATCTGCGATGGCCGCCGCATCCGGTCTTACCGCAGCGCGAATGCTCACGCCAGCACCCGCATCCCATGCGGCGTATCAATCTCGGCCCGCAGGGATGACATGCCGGTTTCAAACACGACACGCGTGTCGTTCAGCTGGCCGCTCAGAGTGGCTTGCAACTCCGCCGCTTGAGGATGGCTGACAATCAGGCGCCGCAAGGCGCAGCCGCTATCCTCAAGCCGAGACGCCGGATGGGCACTGCCCTGCCATTGGATCAGCGCCGGGCAGCGATTGTCGAAGGGCAGAATACCGCTCTGTGGCACCGCCATGCTCCAGCGCAAGTCGCCCCGGCTTAGCGCGATGCTGTCTCCGACACCGGGGATGGCGCGTTGTGCCGCGCTCAGGTCATCGGTCCGGCAAATCCATGTCTGCAATCGGGTCGATCCGGCAAAGCGATCCAGATCGAACCACCGGGGGCGATCCGGGTCCGCTGCCTCCGGATCGATGGTAATCACCTCAAGATAAAGCCCATCCGCCAGCCCCAGGAGCCGGTTCCATGTGCCAAAGTGATCATGCCGCCCGCCGGGTTGCAAAGCCACGCCCAAGGCGGCTTCGACTTGTTCTGTGGCCTCGGACAAGTCATGTCCAGCCACGGCCAGATGATCAAGGCTCAGCATCAAACCCTCCGTCTTATCAAATCACAGCGGCCGCACCAGCCGCCGTTGTCCCACCAACATCGGCCCAAGCGACCGCGGCATCCCGCCCAAATCCTGCACGCCCCTGCGCCATTGATCGCGCAGCCCGTCCAGACCGGCGCGCTTTTCAGCCACGCGCGCAATCCCGTCACCTGCGGGCAAGACCTGGCGGATCAAGGCCGGACGCACCTGCCAGATGTTGGCTTGCGCTGCAAACGAACTGACGCCAGGGTTGAACAGAAAGTGGTCGATGGGGACCGGCATCCGTCCGATCCATGACACGGCGCGTTCGGCGGATGCACGCGTGATCAGGTAGGCCGCCGTTCCGGGATGCATCGAATAAAGACGCAGCAGATCACGCCCCAAATGGGTATGCCCACGGCGCGACACGACATGAAAGCGTTGCGGATCGCCCCAGGCTTCAAGCCGCACGATATCTGCCCCCGAAGGCCACCAGTTGAGAGCCTCTAGCCAGGGCAGCAAGGCGGGCTCAAGCAAGACATCATCCTCCAGCACCAACAGATGCGAGGCAGAGCCCGTCAAAAAACTTTGTAGCAGCAGAAGATGGCTGGCCGTGCAGCCCCGATCCTTCGCTGGCATCGGGCCGGCATAGCCGATGGGCGGCACCAGCGCCGACAGCGCCTCTTCACTCTCGGCCCCGGCATCGAAGCCGGTGAACAGGCGCAAGGGCAGACCCAAAGCGGCGGCCTGTCGCTGCATGTCAGCCCCACGTGCGGCATGGCGGGCCAGCGATATCACGGCGATTTCAAGCCCGGGGGCCAAGGAGATCAAAGTCTTGTTTGTCATGTGCCAGCCGTAGCACCGCCACGGCAGACACTTCAACTCACTCGCTGTGTTTAGCTACGGGCGGCACGGATCAGGTCCAGAATGTCCCGCGCTGCCGACGGGATATTCGTACCCGGACCAAAGATCGCCTTGACCCCGCTTTGATAGAGGAAATCGTAATCCTGCTGCGGGATCACCCCGCCACAGATCACGATGATATCCCCTGCCCCGGCCTCTTTCAGCGCCTCGACCAGTTGCGGGGCCAGCGTCTTGTGACCGGCTGCCTGCGACGAAATGCCGATGACATGCACATCATTGTCGATGGCATCCTGCGCGGCCTCGGCCGGGGTTTGGAAGAGCGGGCCCACATCGACGTCAAACCCGATATCTGCGAAGGCCGTGGCAATCACCTTGGCGCCGCGATCATGGCCGTCCTGCCCCATCTTGACCACCAGCATCCGCGGGCGGCGGCCTTCTTCTTCGGCAAAGGCATCCACATCCGCCTGGATCTTGGCGAACCCTTCATCCCCTTCATAGGCCGCGCCGTAGACGCCTGCCAATGTCTTGACTTCGGCACGATGCCGACCAAACGAGTCTTCCATGGCCATGCTGATTTCCCCTACGCTCGCCCGTGCCCGCGCGGCCTCCACAGCCGCCTCCAACAGGTTGCCGCCCTCATTGGCGCGCCGCGTCACCTCGGCCAAGGCAGCCTGACAGGCGCCCTCGTCCCGAGTGCTGCGGATCGATTGCAATCGTGCGACCTGCGCTTCGCGCACGGCCACGTTGTCGACATCCAGAATGTCGATCTCGTCTTCTTTCTCGAGACGATATTTGTTCACGCCGACGATGACCTCATCGCCCCGATCGATCTGGGCCTGACGGGTCGCAGCGGTCTCTTCGATGCGCAGCTTGGGCATGCCAGAGGCCACGGCCTTGGTCATGCCGCCCATCTCTTCGACCTCTTCCATCAGCTTCCAAGCCGCATCGGCCAGCTCATGGGTGAGGCTTTCAACGTAATAGGACCCCGCCAGCGGATCGACCACATTGGTCACGCCAGTTTCTTCCTGCAAGATCAACTGCGTGTTGCGTGCGATGCGGGCCGCAAATTCGGTTGGCAGGGCAATCGCTTCGTCCAGAGCGTTGGTGTGCAGCGACTGCGTGCCGCCCAAAACAGCGGCCATGGCCTCATAGGCGGTGCGCACGACGTTGTTATAGGGGTCTTGCTCCTGCAACGACACGCCCGAGGTCTGACAATGGGTGCGCAGCATCGAAGATTTCGGGTTCTTGGGCTCAAACTCTGCCATGACGCGGTGCCACAACAGGCGCGCAGCGCGCAGCTTGGCAGCTTCCATGAAGAAATTCATGCCAATGGCAAAGAAGAACGACAGCCGCCCGGCGAATTTGTCGACATCCATGCCCCGGTCAATCGCGGCGCGCACATATTCGCGCCCATCGGCCAGCGTATAGGCCAGCTCTTGCACAAGGTTCGCGCCCGCCTCCTGCATGTGATAGCCGGAGATCGAGATAGAGTTGAATTTCGGCATCTCGTTTGAGGTGTATTCGATGATGTCCGCAATGATCCGCATCGACGGTTCGGGCGGGTAGATATAGGTGTTGCGCACCATGAACTCTTTCAGAATGTCATTCTGAATGGTGCCCGACAGGACCGAGCGGTCATGGCCCTGCTCTTCCCCGGTTACGATGAAATTCGCCAGCACCGGGATCACCGCGCCGTTCATCGTCATCGAGACGGACACTTTGTCGAGCGGGATACCGTCAAAGAGGATCTTCATATCCTCGACGCTGTCGATGGCCACGCCTGCCTTGCCGACATCGCCCACCACGCGATCATGGTCACTATCATAGCCGCGATGGGTCGCCAGATCGAAAGCGACCGAGACACCCTGCTGCCCCGCCGCCAGCGCCTTGCGGTAAAATGCGTTCGATTCCTCGGCCGTAGAAAAGCCTGCATACTGCCGGATCGTCCAGGGACGGCCCGCATACATCGTCGCCTTCACCCCGCGGGTAAAGGGCGCCTCTCCGGGGATGGTGCCCAGATGATCGGCATTGCTCAGATCGTCTTCAGTATAAAGCGGTTTGACGTCGATCCCTTCGAGCGTCTTCCACGTAAGATCGTCGGGAGAACGGCCCCGCAACTCTTTTTCAGCGAGGCTGCGCCATGCGTCGGTCTTGGTCATGCCTATGTCTCCATGCTGAGAAACGGTCGCCGCAAGGAGGTGCGGTGACAGAAGGTCAATTTGCGCTGAGATGCGCTTTTTGCTGTCGCAATTGTCCAAGCCCCACATATATTTGCGAGGACAGGAGGAGCCATGCGACAACTCATTTCGGTAGTTTTGGCCGCGGCCTTGCCGATGGCAGGCTGGGCCGCCGATGGCGCGGCCCCCGACCCGGCCGAGATCATTCGGCCAGCAGGTGACAGCGACCTGGCCGAATTCCAGTGGGTCAACCGCCCGGTGATCGTCTTTGCCGATACCGA
>JABSSB010000187.1 GCA_013214715.1 Paracoccaceae bacterium
CGACAGGCGCCGCAGATTAAGGAGCCGCATAGCTTAGACCATGTGAGACACCCGGCCGATCACCGGGTGGGACCACGTGCAGCCCCGCGGCTTCTACTTCCGCAGGGTGGGCCATTTGTGCCCATCCTGCCCCCAATCCTGTCCGAAGGTCAGCCATTTGCGTAGGGCTGGGTTTACCCCGCCGCTACCCGGACCGGCGGGGTAAACCCCGCCCTACGCTGGCATTGACTAAGGTGCGTCAATCGCCGCCCGCTGCTTGAAGGGCCCGTTGAAACGCGGGCCTTGAGCGCATCTCGGCCACGAAGGCGGCCAGTTTGGGAAACTCCTCCTCCCGCCCCAGCCGTGTCACAACGCCTGCCGGGAAGATGAGCATGATATCGGCGGCCGAGAGCTGGTCCATTACGAAATGACCCGATGGGCGCAGCCCATCCTCCATCAGCTGGAAATGACTGGTCAGTTCCGACTGGATCCGCGGCTGCAAGGGCGCACCGGCCTCCCCCAACAGCCCGACATAGAGGTTCAGCAGGATCGGTGTCATGGCCGAACCTTCGGCGAAATGGATCCATTCGAGATGGCGCAGATAGGCTTCGCTGCCCGCCTCTGGCACCAGATCCGGCCCGTGCCGGGCGCAGATCGCCTCGACGATGGCGCCGGATTCAGCAATACGCGCGCCCTCCATTTCCAGCACGGGCGATTTTCCCAGCGGGTGAATGGCCTTCAACGCCTCGGGCGCCAGACGGGTTTTCGGATCCCGCTCGTAGCGGATCACCTCATAGTCCAGCCCCAACTCCTCCAGGAGCCAGATCACCCGCAGAGAGCGGGACTGATTCAGGTGATGAATGCGGATCATGACAATGCCTCCCATGACAAAATGGCCTGTGCGACGGCGTCGGGCTTTTGGTGGATTAGCCAGTGATCGGTGTCCGGCACGGTGACCCGCGTCAGATCGGGGGCAAAGGCCTCTAGCCCTTCGGTGGTCTCTGGCAACAGCGCCGTGTCCCCCGGCCCCCAGAGCAGCAGATGCGGACAGCGAATGCGCAGCCGGTCCAGATCCATCTGCGGCATCTCAATCGGCGCGCCCGGCTTGGCAATCTGCATAGGCGAGGCCCGATACCAGTTGGTCATCGTCTCCAGGCGCCCACCGCCATGGGACCAGGCGGTTTTATAGGCGTCCAGCCGCGCGCCTTGCAGCCAGCCCAGATCCATCTTGGCCGAAAACAGCGCCATCAGCCCGGCATAGTCTTCAGCTCCAAGCCTGTCGTGGCTGTCGGGGCGGCGCAGGTAGTCCATATATTGCGAGGCCTCCGATTGCGCGCCGCCTGCGGCCAAGGCGCGTTGAAACGGGACCGGATGCACGCCATTGGCGATGATCAGGCGGTCAACCTGCGGGGCGGCAAACATCGCCAGCCCATAGGCCACCGCCGCGCCCCAATCATGGCCGAACACGGTCACCGGCCCGCGCCCCAGATGGGTGATCAGCGCCGACATGTCCCCCACCAGTTTCGAGCCGGTATACTCCGCCACCCCGCTTGGTGACCAGCTTTGTCCAAAGCCACGCTGATCTGGCGCAACGCAGTGAAAATGCTGAGCCAATAGCGGCGCGATATCTTCCCAGGCGCCGGAAAACTCGGGAAACCCATGCAAGAGCAATAAAACCGGCAACTCCGGATCGCCCCAGCGGCGTAAAAAGAATGGCTGCCCGTTCAGCAAGACGGTCTCTGTCTGCATAGCTGTCCCTCCCCAAGGCCCGATAGCAGCCTGCGCCAAACCTCGCCTCCCAGCAAGCATAAGCCTTGCCCTTGCCGAAGCGTCAGCCTAAGGGCGGGGCATGGCCACCCGCGTATCCTATAATATCCATGCCCGCGATCTGTTGGCATTGGGGCTGCCCCTTGTGGGGGGCAATGTCGCTCAGCAGATGATCGGGATCACCGACACGCTGATGCTGGGCTGGTATGATGTCGAAGCGCTGGCTGCTGTAGCTCTCGCGGGCAGCTATTTCTTTGTTCTGTATCTGTTGGGCTGTGGCTTTGGCTGGGCCGCCTCGCCTCTCGTTGCGGCGGCGCAGGCGGAAGACGATGAAATGACCATCCGGCGTGTCACCCGAATGGCAATCTGGCTGTCACTGGTCTTTGTGCTGCTGACGGTGCCGCTGAACTGGCATTCGGCCACGGTTTTGGAATGGCTGGGTCAAAGCCCCGACATTGCCGCGCTGGCGCAGGACTATCTCCGCGTTCTGGCCCCGGCCATGCTGCCGATGCTGTTGTTCAACGTGATCAAAAGCTATCTGGCCGGGCTGGGCCGGACCAAGATCGTCTTTGCGATCACGCTGGCGGCGGTATTCATCAACGCTGCGGCCAATTACGCACTGATCTTTGGCTATTGGGGCTTCCCTGAACTGGGCGTGCGCGGCGCCGCGATCGCGTCAACCGTAACCCATAGCGCGATGCTGGCGGGTCTGCTGGCCTATGCGCTGCGAATTTATCCCCATCATCGGCTCTGGCAGCGCGTCTGGAAACCCGACTGGCTGATCCTCGACCGCGTGGGCAGGCTCGGCCTGCCCATTGGCATCGCAACCCTGGCCGAAAGCAGCATGTTCACGGCTTCTGCCCTGATGATGGGGTGGCTTGGCACCGTCCCGCTGGCGGCGCATGGGATTGTGGCGCAGGTGGCCAGCGCGGGCTTTATCCTGCATCTCGGCTTTGCCAGCGCGGCAACCGTACGTGCCGGGCGTGGCGTCGGTCTGCGGGACCGTGACTATGTCGCGCGCGGTGCGCGGGTGGCCATGATCCTTTCTCTGGCCATCTCAGTGGTGACCGTCGCGCTTTATGTGTCCATGCCCGAACGGCTGGTGGGCCTGTTCCTCGCACAGGATGAGCCCCTGCGCGACGCGATCATCTCTTATGGTGCTGTGCTGATCCTGATGGCGGCTGCGTTTCAGCTTGTCGATGGGTTGCAGGCGGTTATGGTCAGCCTCCTGCGAGGCTTGCAGGATACCGCCGTGCCAATGGTTCTGGCCGGATTCAGCTATTGGGGCATCGGCATGACCAGCTCTTACCTGCTCGGGTTTACGCTGGGCTGGGGCGGGATCGGGGTCTGGGCCGGGCTGACGCTGGGCCTGACCGCAGCGGCCCTGCTGCTTTCCTGGCGCTTCTGGCGCCATATGCTCAACCGCGTTGGCGTAAGCCCATCGACAGAACCCTCCTCGGCATCAGCGCGCTGAGGCGGCCTTTCTTCTTTTTCCAAATGCCCGCGCCGCAGGCCACGCCCGGTACGGGCGTTCCGCGCCGCGCGACAGCGCGGCGCGCCTGGCCCAACCGGGGGCCAGGATCTCTGATCCGCAGCGCCTGGGCGGGAGAGTATCAGCTCAGCGCAGCACAGAACCTCTGGATTCGGGTGCAGGCCTCTTTCAGCGCTGCGTCCGAGGTCGCATAGCTGACCCGGAAATTTGGGCTCAGGCCGAAAGCCGCCCCAAAGACAACGGCCACACCCTCATCTTCCAGCAGGGCAGTCGCAAAAACCTCATCATCGCGGATCACCACCCCATTTGGCGTGGTCTTGCCAATCAGCCCGGCGACGGACGGGTAGACATAAAACGCCCCATCCGGCACCGGGCAGGTGATCCCGTCGATCTCTGACAGCATGCTCACAACCAGATCGCGACGGCGTTTGAAAGCCTCATTGTTGCTGGCGATGAAATCATGCGAGCCGTTAAGCGCCTCGACCGCGGCCCATTGGCTGACCGAACAGGGGTTCGAGGTCGACTGGCTCTGCACCTTGCGCATCGCAGCAATCAGCTCCACCGGACCGGCAGCATAGCCGATGCGCCAGCCGGTCATCGCATAGGCCTTCGACACGCCGTTGCAGGTCAGCGTGCGGTCATAAAGACCCGGCTCCACCTGTGCGGGCGTGCAGAACTGGAACCCGTCATAGGCCAGATGCTCATACATATCATCCGTCATAACCCAGACCTGCGGGTGACGCATCAACACATCCGTCAGCCCCTTCAACTCGTCCCAGCTATAGCCCGCTCCGGTCGGGTTCGACGGAGAGTTGAAGATCAGCCACTTTGTCTTCGGCGTGATCGCGGCCTCAAGCTGTTCGGGCGTGATCTTGAACGCGGTCTCAAGGCTGGCCTCGATGGCGACCGGCTCCCCCCCGGCCAGGCGCACCATGTCGGGATAGCTCACCCAATAAGGCGCGGGGATGATCACCTCATCGCCCGGGTTCAGCGTCGCCATCAGCGCGTTATAGAGGATCTGCTTGCCGCCTGTGCCAACGCTTACCTGCTCGGGCACATAGGTCAGCCCGTTGTCGCGGGCGAATTTGGCGCAGATCGCCTCCTTCAACTCAGGGATGCCATCGACGGCCGTGTATTTCGTCTTGCCAGCATCGATCGCGGCCTTCGCGGCGGCTTTGATATGCGCGGGCGTGTCGAAATCTGGCTCGCCGGCGCCAAGGCCGATCACATCGCGCCCAGCGGCCTTCAGCTCGCGCGCCTTGTTGGTGACAGCAATCGTCGGAGACGGTTTGACGCGGGACAATGTCGCAGAGAGGAAACTCATGGCAGACCTCGGTTTGTATGTTGGGCTTGCCTGTCTTAGGATGCAGGCGCAGCATGAGCAAGCGAGGACGCAACATGGATGACGCGCATCAGGACTGGTTCGGCCCCGAAACCGCGACATTTGGCGACCGTCTGGCCGGTGCGCGCGATGCCGCTGGCATGACACAGGCGCAACTGGCCCGGCGTATTGGCGTCAAAAAAGCCACGTTGGTTGGCTGGGAAGAAGATCTGTCCGAGCCGCGCGCCAATCGGCTGTCAATGCTGGCCGGCGTTCTGAATGTCTCGATTATGTGGTTGCTGACCGGCGAAGGCGATGGTGCCGCCCTGCCCGAGGAGGAACCCGACATGCCTGAGGGCATGGACACCATCCTCGCCGAGCTGCGGCAATTGCGAGCCGAACTGCGCGGCGTCACCGACCGCGCCGCTCGCACCGAAAAAAAGCTGCGCAAACTGATGGAGGGCAGCGCATGAGCGAGCCGCGTGAGCTCACGATCAAACGCCTGACCATGCGGTCGATGCGGCGAGGGATCAAAGAGATGGACCTGATCCTTCAGGCCTTTGCCGAGCGGCGTCTGGACGCGATGAGCAGCGAGGAATTGGCCCTTTATGATCAGCTGCTGTCCGAGAATGACCAGGACCTGTATCAATGGGTCACCGGACAGGCAGCGCCGCCTGCACCCTTGTCCAATCTGATCCAGGATATCTCTGTCACATTCCAGCAGTGACAGGCCTGTGCGGCTTAACCGAATATTCGGGTTTGGGATGCTATTGCTGACTTTGTAATAGTGTTGGAGTCGCAAATGAGCATGGAGAAGCCGATCACCACCGGTGAATCCGACGGGTTCATGGTAGGCTATCTGGAGGCGCTGGCCCTTGTGGAACGGTTGCACCGGTTGCTGCTGGACGTGATCAAGGATGAGTTTGAACGTGTTGGCGTTCTTGAGATTAACGCTGTACAGGCGTTGCTATTGTTCAATATCGGGGACAATGAAGTCACCGCCGGCGAGTTGAAAAGCCGTGGATATTATCAAGGCAGCAATGTCAGCTATAACCTGAAAAAGCTGGTCGAGATGGGCTATATGCATCATCAACGCTGCGATATCGACCGCCGCTCGGTTCGGGTGCGGTTGACCGATGAAGGTCAGACGATTCGCAAGATCGTGGCCGAGCTTTTTGCCCGACATGCCGATGGTCTGTCCGAAAGCGGTGCGCTGGGTCCGGGCGATATGGCGGAAATCACCTCGTCGCTGCGCCGGGTTGAGCGGTATTGGACCGAACAGATCCGGTATATTTACTGAAGCCCGCCAAAAATGCGCGGACGGGTTTCGCGCTCCAGCTTGCGGCGCATGGCGCGTTCGTAATCCTCAAATCCCTGCGCGACTTCCAGAAACGCGCCGGGCCCGTGCAGAACCTCTGTGCGATACCATTCGATGAGGTCGACCTCGGCCTCGAAATCAGCCGCATTCACGACCAGCCCGTTCACGGTGATGTCGTTGAAATCATATTCGCGATAAGCGGCTTCAGGGGGGAAGCCTTCATTACTTTCACCATCGCCAGCCATGTCAAGTGTTTGATAGAGGCAGCGCGGTGCCTCCTGAAACAATTCCCAAGCAAAGCCCAACGCATAGCCCATCGCCGTTGGGAATTCGTCGTGGCTGCGACGAGAGGCAGCAATGGTTCGTGACAGTGCCTGAAGATCCTGCTCTGACCGGATCACGCGCCAGCTGGCCAATACTTCCTGGTTATAGCGGCCGCTCCATTCATAGACGGCCATCGCGATCGGATCCCCGGCAAGAATAGACGTGCGCACTTCAGGCGCCAGCAAAGCTGCTGCCAGCCCACCGCGCTGGAGCGCGTCTTCGGTCGTGTTCACCGAAGACGACACATCCAGCGCCAGAGCTAGTGCAAGACGACACTCAACCGCCGCGGCGGGCGCGACGGTCAGCAGCGTCAGGCAAAGTGCGCTGCGGATCACCAATGGCCTGTATTTCCCATGCTCAGCCATGGTTCGGCCGGGGCCAGCGCATCACCGTTTTGCAGCAATTCGATGGAAATATTGTCGGGTGAGCGGATAAAAGCCATACGCCCGTCGCGCGGGGGGCGGTTGATGACCACGCCATTGGCTTCCAGATGGGCGCAGGTTTCGTAAATATTGTCGACCCCATAGGCCAGATGGCCGAAATGGCGGCTGTCGCTGGGTAGCGCGTCATCGCCATCCCAGTTATAGGTTAGTTCGATCGGGCGATCTTCCTGGCCTTCGGGAGCCATGAAAATCAGGGAAAACCGGCCTTCTTCGCTGTCATAGCGGCGGGTTTCCTTCAGGCCCAGCAGCGCATAAAACGCCATAGATTTCTCCAGATCCTTCACCCGGACCATTGTATGAAGATAGTTCAGTCCCATCACAGGGCCCCTTTGCTCGTTCATCCGCTCCCAAGATAAACCTGCCTGCGAGCGTGTCGAGAGGCGCAGGACCGATTGCTCCGCGCACGCGCAATCGCTAGTGTGTAGCGAAAGACGTTTCACAAAGGATTGTGGTCATGTCCCTCACGCCCGAGCAGCTTTTCGAGATTGAAAACCAGCGCAGTCAGACTGCGCCCACCGCCCGGACCGTGTCCGAAGGGATGGAGTCGCATCTTTACACGGCCTATCCGGTGCTGGATCACGGGTTTGTCCGGGTGATTGACTATATGGGTGACGATGCGGCGATCTGTCAGGCGGCGCGCGTGAGCTATGGCAAGGGCACGAAATCTGTCCAGAATGACGAAGGTCTGATCCGTTATCTGATGCGGCACTGGCATTCGACCCCGTTTGAAATGTGCGAAATCAAGCTGCATGTGAAGCTGCCCGTCTTTGTCGCGCGGCAGTGGATTCGGCATCGCACGGCGAATGTGAACGAATATTCCGCGCGCTATTCGATTCTGGACCGCGAATTCTATATTCCCGCCCCTGATCAGGTCGCCGCGCAATCGGCGATCAACAACCAGGGGCGTGGCGACATGCTGCAAGGTGAAGAGGCCGCGCGGGTTTTGGAGATTCTCAAGGCCGACAGCACGCGTGCCTATGACAGTTACGAAAACATGATCAGTCAGGAGGGCCAGCAGGGTCTTGCCCGCGAATTGGCTCGCATGAACCTGCCCGCCAATATCTACACGCAATGGTATTGGAAGGTAGACCTGCACAACCTGTTCCACTTCCTGCGCCTGCGGGCCGACAGCCACGCGCAATATGAAATCCGCGTCTATGCCGAAGAGATGTGTAAGATCGTGGCCGATTGGGTGCCTGCCGCCTATCAGGCCTTTGCTGATTACCGCATGGGTGGCGCACAGTTGAGCGCAATGGGCGTTGATTGCATTCGCCGCATGCTGGCCGGAGAGGCCGTAACTCAGGACAGCTCGGGCATGTCCGCGCGGGAATGGCGGGAATTCGAGGCACTGATCAAGCCTGAGACCTGATCAGCATGGCGATGAATATGCTATACATGGTCTAGGCGGAGCGTCGCATAACTGTTACAAATGGAGGCCCAAGGGAAGGAACCTCCATGACCCGTGCCGCGTTGAGCCTGGCTTGTTTTATCGCCTGTGTGTCCCCCAGTTTGGCAGCGTCGCCAGTTGCCGAGATTCTGTGCCGCCCAACGGCGCAATTGGTGGACCAGCTCAGCACGCGCATGCGCAGCCAAAAACAGGCCATGGGGC
>JABSSB010000188.1 GCA_013214715.1 Paracoccaceae bacterium
ACAGCTGCACCCGTCAGAGCGGGAACACCGGACGCTCACGCTGATCCAGCCCTAGCAGAGCTTGGCTAACAGGGCCTTTGGCCAGACACAAAAAAGGCGCGCCCTATGGCGCGCCTGATGGTGAGGTGTCTTGCTGCTCAAGCAGCGGCGAGATTGCGCAGCACATAAGACAGCACGCCGCCATTTTCGATATATTCGATTTCAACCGCTGTATCGATCCGGCATTTCAACGTGATCTTTTTCTGAGTGCCATCGGCAAAGGTGATCGTGCAGGGCACCTCTGCCAAAGGGGTCACGCCCTCAAGCCCATGAATGGCAACGGTTTCTTCGCCCGTCAGGCCCAGCGACTTGCGCGTGTCACCACCGGTGAATTCAAACGGAATCACCCCCATCCCAACCAGGTTCGAGCGGTGAATACGTTCAAAGCTTTCGGCGATCACAGCCTTCACGCCCAAAAGCGCCGTGCCCTTGGCCGCCCAGTCGCGCGATGAGCCCGCGCCATATTGCTCTCCACCAAAGATCACCAGTGGCGTGCCGGCCTCCTGATAGGCCATGGCGGCCTCATAGACTGACGTCTGCTGCCCATCTGGTCCTTTGGTATAGCCACCTTCGACCCCGTCCAGCATTTCATTCTTGATCCTGATATTGGCGAAGGTGCCGCGCATCATGATCTCGTGATTGCCGCGACGTGAGCCATAGGAGTTGAACTCGCGCGGGGCGACCTGCCGGTCCGTCAGATATTTTCCCGCAGGTGTTGTTTCTTTGAAAGACCCGGCCGGAGAGATATGATCGGTGGTGATCATGTCACCGAGGATCATAAGGACCTTGGCCCCGTCAATGTTTTCAATGGCCTTGGTATCCATTGTCATGCCCTGGAAATAAGGCGGGTTCTGAACATAGGTCGATGACACCGGCCAGTCATAGGTTTCGGCATTGGTGGTTTTGACGCTTTGCCATTTGTCGTCGCCTTTGAAGACATCGGCATATTTCGACAAGAACGCATCACGCGTGACGGTGGCTTCGACCAGTTCGGCGACTTCGGCCTGCGACGGCCAGATGTCTTTGAGATAGACATCTCTGCCTTCGGGCGTTTGACCAATCGGGTCATTGACCAGATCGATATCCATCGTGCCTGCCAACGCGTAAGCCACCACAAGCGGCGGAGATGCGAGGTAATTGGCGCGCACATCCGGGCTGATCCGGCCTTCGAAATTGCGGTTGCCGGACAGGACAGCTGTGGCCACCAGATCGCCTTCGGTGATGGCTTGGGAAATCTCGGGCTGAAGCGGGCCGGAATTGCCAATGCAGGTGGTGCAGCCATACCCAACAAGGTTGAACCCGATCTTGTCGAGATCCTCCTGCAGGCCCGCCGCCTCAAGATAGGCCGACACGACCTGCGAGCCCGGCGCCAGCGAGGTTTTGACCCATGGCTTACGGTCGAGGCCAAGTTCAACTGCTTTGCGCGCCACCAAGCCCGCGCCAATCATGACATAGGGGTTCGACGTGTTGGTACAGGAGGTGATGGAAGCGATCACAACCTTGCCCGATTCCATGGCATAGTCTTCCCCTTCGACCGCAACCGCTTTGCCCATGGGGCGCTTGAAGGTGTCTGCCATCTCTTTGGCAAAGGCGGTTTTGGCATCGGTCAGCGCGATGAAATCCTGCGGCCGTTTCGGCCCGGAAATGGCCGGAACGATGGTGCCCATATCCAGCGACAATGTGTCGGTATAGACTGGGCTGTAATCCGGTCCGCGCCACATGCCATTGGCCTTGGCATAGGCTTCGACCAAGGCGACACGGTTCTCGTCCCGGCCCGTGTTGCGCAAATAGCGCAGCGTTTCTCCGTCAATGGGGAAGAAGCCGCAGGTTGCGCCGTATTCCGGCGCCATATTTGCGATGGTCGCCCGCTGCGCCAGCGGCAGATGATCCAGACCCGCGCCAAAGAACTCAACGAATTTGCCGACCACGCCCTTTTCGCGCAGCATTTCAACGACCTTCAGCACAAGATCGGTGCCGGTGGTGCCTTCCACCATTTCACCGGTCAGTTCAAAGCCTACAACTTCGGGGATCAACATGGAAATCGGCTGGCCCAGCATTGCCGCTTCGGCTTCGATCCCGCCGACACCCCAGCCCAGAACAGCGGCCCCATTGACCATCGTGGTGTGGCTATCGGTGCCTACACAGGTGTCAGGATAGGCGACCTCTATGCCGTCCTGATCGGTATCGGTCCAGACCGTCTGCGAGAGATATTCAAGGTTCACCTGATGGCAGATGCCGGTGCCGGGCGGAACGACGCGGAAATTGTTGAACGCGGACTGGCCCCATTTGAGAAAGGCATAGCGTTCCATATTGCGTTCATATTCGCGGTCGACATTTATCTGAAAGGCGCGCGGATTTCCGAAAGCGTCGATCATCACCGAATGGTCGATCACCAGATCCACCGGGTTCAATGGATTTATTTTCTGTGCATCGCCGCCCAAAGCCTTGATCCCGTCGCGCATCGCGGCCAGATCCACCACAGCCGGAACGCCGGTAAAATCCTGCATCAAAACACGGGCCGGGCGATAGGCAATCTCGCGCGGGTTCTGCCCGCCTTGGGCGGCCCAATCGGCAAACGCCTTGATGTCATCGACCGACACGGTCTTGTCATCTTCGAAACGCAGCATGTTTTCGAGCACGACTTTCAACGCCGCAGGCAGTTTTGAATAATCGCCCAGACCTGCCTCGGTTGCGGCGGGGATGGAATAATAGGCAAAAGACGTTCCGTTCACGTCCAGAGTTCGGCGTGTCTTGGCCCCGTCCTGTCCAACTGTAATCGGCATGAAAGCTTCTCTCCTGCTGTTCCACTGGTCCCGGTGAACCAGAAATGGCGTATGGGCAGGGCCGTTTCAATACCTGAATGAGCGTCTAAAGCCGTCCTGTATGCGGCCGTATATTGTGCAAGTTGAGAGGCCGTTTGTGACAACAGGCCCCCGTTTTGGTCGCAATCTCTCAAGAAACCTTGATTGGCGTTTTGAGGCTGGCGGCTTTAGCTAATACACAAACGCCCAAGATGTGATCTGAATGACCAAGCTTCGCCAAATCCTACTGCCTTTGCTTTTGACTTTTCTGCCCTTTCCAGCGCTGAGCCAATCCGGCCCGGTTGTGGTTGAGCTGTTCACATCGCAAGGCTGTTCGTCCTGTCCGCCTGCGGATGCATTGATGGAAGAGCTGGCACAACGGGACGATGTGATCCCTTTGGCGCTACATGTGGATTATTGGGACTATATCGGCTGGGCTGACACGTTCGCGCAGGCCAAGTTCACGGAGCGGCAGAAAGGCTATGCCTCCGCCAATGGGCGGCGGATGATCTATACCCCACAGATGGTGGTGAACGGATTGCATGATGTGGTGGGTGCCAAAGCCATGAAACTTGCCGATCTGATCATGCAGCACAAAATGGCACCGCAACAGGCGCAAGTCAGCGCGGCGCGTGATGGGGCCGAGCTGTCGGTGTCGATCCGTCCAACCAATGGTGCCCTGACCGGGCCGGTCGATATCTTTTTGGTGCGCTACATGCCGCAGGCTAACGTCGCCATCGAACGCGGTGAGAATGCCGGGCGCACGATCACCTATATCAATACGGTGCATGACTGGTCGCAGCTGGGCCAATGGAACGGGCAGGGGGCCGCTGATTTGACCGCCCCGATTGACGGCGATTTGCCAGCCGTTGTTTTGCTGCAAACCCCACAATTCGGTAGCATTCTTGCCGCCGCACGCGTCGAGGCTCAGTAGCCCTCGGGAAGTTCTTCCGGGCGCAGGCCGAGGTCGAAAAAGGGCTTCCAGCGCCGATGTACCCAGAACCATTGATCCATATGGGCACGGACCAAGCGCTCCAGATCATCGTTGATGGCCTGCGTCATGCTGGTCGGGTCGCTATGCGGAATTGGCTCGTTCACAAGGATCTCGAAACTCAGCCCGTCGTTGCGCCGGAGACCATATATCGGCACAAGCAAAGCATCGTATTTCAGGGCCAGTTCGGCCGGAATTACGGACGTGATGGCTTTGCGACCAAAAAAGCTCAACTCCCGTCCGCCATGCGCGTGCAGATCGGTCAGGATTGCGGTGGGTTTGCCGGATTTTAGATGCCGCACCAGCTGGCTCATGCCCCGGCGGCCTTGTTCGAAAAGCGGGGTGGAGATGCCTTCCATCGCGTCAACATAGGTTTCGTTGAAATACGGGTTCGCCATCCGGCGATAGAGTGCCCCAAGCTCGTAGCCACGCGCGACAAGGGTAGGGCGCGCGGCGTTGAAATTGCCGAAATGGCCCGACACGATCAGGATGGGCCGACCGGCATCCTGCGCAGCTTCCAGCGCGGCCAGCCCCGGTCCGCGCATGGGCGTGTCCTTGACCTGGTCACGAAACTCGGCCCCGGAAAACATCTCGATGAGAGACCTGCCGATGCTGTCGGGTACGGCGCGGCACAGACGCTGCACTTCCTCATCGGGCATATCCGGCACCGCAATTTCCAGATTGCGGCGAATGCGCCCGCGAAACCCGACAAGGGGGGCCGCGACAAAGGCCATCAGCCAGCCCATGGCTGGCACCCGGCGATGATAGGGGATCAGCATGACCAGACGCAGGAACGCAGAGATCACGGCATTTGACAGCCGATAGCCGATGCGATCGGCGCGGGACAGGGTCGAAGGATCAGCGGGCATCAGCGTCTTTTGCAGTGGAAAGCTGGAGCGTGTTTAGCCCGCAAGCTTCGCAGGCTCAAGCATTGCCCGCCCGATCTGTGATCAGGTCTTTTTCTCCTGCGGGCGCAGGGCCAGTTCGCCAAGGGATTCGAGCTTTTGAATCGCAAGGATCATTTCGGCCATGGCGGCCTCTCCCGCGGCATCATCCATCTCTTCAAGACTGCGCGCTTCTTCCTTGAGCGCGGCGGCCATGCGCTGGGTCAGGTTCTTGAGAAGGAAATCAGCCACCCTTTCGGTTTCGGGGCGGTCAGAGGCGGCCAGCGCGCGCACCAGCACGCTTTGATCCATCAAGTTTACCAAACGCGCCACATCCCGTTTCTGAAGCCGGTCGGGAATGTCTTCATAGGTGAACAGCGATTCTCGTACGCTGTTGGCAAAGCCGCGATCCCGCTCATCCAAACCGTCCAGCATGTCGCGCCGCGTGATCGAGGGTGTCATGTTCAAAATCGCCCCTACACGCTCACCCGGGCCGTCGGAGAAGACCGGCGTCGGGCGCAGGTTCAGTTGTGTGGCCAAGGACATGCCGATCCGCTCCACCGCTTCGGCCGTGATGTTGCGTGTCTGGCTGACGGCAAAGGTGATGCGCCGTGCCAACGGTCCGGGCAACATGCCCAAAAGCTTTGCCGCATCCTGAACATCCAGCTTGGACAGGAGAACCGCCGCGACCTCGGTGCTTTCGGCATGTACGATATCGACCAGATCGCTGACTGGCACATCGCGCAATCGTTTCCACGGATCACCCGACTGGCGCACGCCGGCTTCCTTGCGCAAGCGCGAGGCGGTTTGCGCCGATATCTTGCCATCCATCACATTCAACGCTTCGACGAGACCATGTGGGAAGGCCAGCCCCACCGAATCCAGTGCATCGGCAAATTCGCCGATCACCGAGGACAAGGTGGCCCGATCCACAAGGCCGATATCGCCCATGATCTTGGTCAGCTGTGCCTGCATTCGGTCGGGGAGATCGTCCAGCGGGAGATCAAATCCTTCGGACAGCAAAAGCCGTACGATGACTGCTGCTTTCTGCGCCTGTGACAGCTCCCGAACAACTGGTGGCGGTGGCGGGGGGGTATCAGGGTCTTCATCATTCAGACCGGGTAAAGACAAACCCATGGCTGGGAATTCATCCATCATCGCGCCGCAGACCCCCTGCATGTGCCAGTTGAAACCGGCACATGCTTAGCGCGAAAGTGGTAAAGGAACCCTTTACTGAAGCTCAGTAATTGTAGGTCACGCCCGTGCGCAGCGCTTCGCGCAGCGAGAGTTCGGCCCATGTGTCCGTGCCGCCTCGAGCCTTGATTTCCTTCCACTGTACCAGCGCTTCATCGGTGCGACCCTGTTCGACAAAACCTTGACCCATATACGAGCGCGCAAGGATATTGTCGGGGTTGGCTTCGATCGCGTCCTGATAGAACATCCCGGCCAGCTCCAGGTTGCCCAATTTGCGATGGGTGAAGCCCCAATAGGTCAGCGCGATGTCCGAGCGTTTGTTTTCAAGGCTGTTCAGAATGTCCTGCGCATCTTCCAGACGGTTGTTGTAGGACAATTCGCGAATGGCTTCGATGCGCTGCAGGTCATTGATTTCAGGTGCATAGGAGTTCACGCATTTCGCGCCGTCCCAGACCTGATTGCCGGTGCATTCGGTTGTAGTTTTAGTGGTTTTGGGCGCGCCAAAGCTTGTGCCGCCGGCGGTGTTGCTGTCATTGCCGCTACTGCTGGAGGAGCTACCGCCACCGCCACCGCTACCGGCAGCAAATGCGAAGCCGGGAAGGGCGACCAGAAGGATTGCCAGAAAACGCATGATACTCTCCGAGGCTAAAACTCATTACAGCGTAACTAGCACGGTTCCCGCGACAGAAGCGTTGCGGATGTTCACAATGGAGTGAGGGTGCGGCACCACGCGAGACGGCCATGCGCGGCTGAAGGCTCGTCATGGCCTGCGGAACCAGCTATCGCATTGAGGTACACAACGCCGCGGTATCTCGAGTGAGACGGTTGCAGAGATCACATTTCGCAGAAGCCAAGGCCGGTGACCTGCTGGCCGAACATGAAACCTTTTCTTCTCTGGATCGTGCTGATCTGGCGCGTCTCATTTCGGCGTCGGTGGTGGATATGGCGAGCGAGGGGGATGTTCTTTTCCGGCAGGGGGATCGCGGCCGGTCTGCTTATCTGGTGATTGAAGGGGCTCTGGACATCGTGGTCGCCATGCAGGGCGTGGATGTGGCCGTGGCGCGGGTAGGGCGCGGTGGTCTGGTTGGCGAGATTGCGGCTTTCTCGGATGTGCCGCGCACGGCAACGGTTGTGGCACGTGGTTCGGTGCATCTGTTGCGCATCGAGCAGGAGGAGGTGCGCTCTCTTTTGGCCGGGAACCCCGCAGTGGCGGCGTCGGTGATTGGCCAGCTTGGGGCGCGGTTGCAACGGCTCAATGGCATCTTTGCGGCGCTGACGCGCGCGGCAAGGGCTTTGGCCAAGGATGCGTTTGAGCCGGGCATGCTGCGGTCGATCCGGGCCAATGCCGACCGCTACAGCCTGTTTGCGGACACTTTTGAAGCGATGGCCGAAGAAATTTAGGCCAAGCGCGCCCACGCCCATGAAATGCAGACCGCGGCGGAAATTCAGCAAAGCTTTCTGCCCAAACGCTTGCCGTGCGGTCCCTATGCGGACCGGTTTGCGATCCACGCGGCGATGACCCCTGCGGCCCATGTGGGCGGGGACTTCTATGAGTATTTCATGGTGGGCGTCAGCACGCTTTGTGCCGTGGTGGGCGATGTATCGGGCAAGGGGGTTCCGGCATCGATGTTCATGTCGATGTCGCGCACGGTTTTGAAAACCAACGCGCGGGACGGCAGCCCGCTGGAGAGCATCGTGGCGTGCAGCAATGATCTGCTAGTCGAAGACAATGGCGAAGGCATGTTCGTCACGCTTGCCGTCGCGCGGCTGGATTTGCTGAGCGGCCTTTGTGAACTGGTCAGCGGCGGCCATGAAGAAATATACCTGTTGCACCAGCAAGGCCGGTTGAAGCAATTCGGTGCCATGGGGCCTGCCATCGGCCTGTTTGAAGGGGCCGAGTTTACCTGCCAGACCATGCGGCTGGCTCCGGGTGAAGGGCTTGTGCTGGCCACGGATGGCGTGACCGAAGCCTTTAATCCAGACGGCACGCAATTCGGAGAGAGCGCCACGCAAGAGGTTCTACGCGCGGCAGCACAGGCTGCACCCGATGTGCTGGTCTCCGACATTTTTAAGACCTCTGCGCGGGGGCGTGATTTTGAGCTGAAGATTTGATTTGCGCATTGCGCTCGCCCCGCTTTTGTTTCAGC
>JABSSB010000189.1 GCA_013214715.1 Paracoccaceae bacterium
GCTTTACCTGCAACGCAAATTGGGCGGGATCATCTTGTTGGCCACGCGGCTTAAAGTCAGCCTGCCGCTACAGGATATGTTGGCGCCCTACCTGGCTCGGCGCAATATGAGCACCGGTTTCTCTTTGGCCTCGGCGCTGTGATCGCATCTTTCATCTTCTTCTTCTGGTTGGGCTTTGGCGCGCGGCTTCTGGCGCCCTTGTTCGCCCGGCCCGGCGCGTGGCGCGTGCTAGATGTAGGGATCGGATTGGTGATGTGGAGCATTGCCGTAAAACTGCTGGTGATGTGATCTGATGGAACAACCCGCCGCCAACAGACCAATCCGGGGCATCCTGTTCATGTTGCTGACAGGGCTGTGCTTCGTCGCTGTGACCGCGCTGGTCAAATTCATGGGCGACCGTATCCCGCCGCAGCAGGCGTCCTTTCTGCGCTATCTGCTGGGGTTGGTCTTTCTGATCCCAATGCTGAAACCCATGCTGCGCGAACACGTGCCGCTGCGCGATCACGGGCTTCTGGTTGTGCGCGGTTTGGTCCATGCCGTGGGTGTGATGACATGGTTCTATGCCATGACGCAGATCCCCTTGGCCGAGGTTACGGCGATGAACTACCTCGCCCCGATTTACGTCACCATCGGCGCGGCGCTTTTTCTGGGGGAAACGCTGGCGCTGCGGCGCATCATGGCAATTGTCGCGGCCCTGATCGGTGCGTTGATCATCTTGCGTCCGGGCTTCCGTGACATCTCGCCGGGCCATATCGCCATGCTGGTCACCGGTCTCAGCTTTGGGGCGTCCTATCTGCTGGCCAAAGTGCTCAGCGGGCGTATGTCGCCCGCCTTTGTCGTCAGCGCATTGTCGGTCTGGGTGACGCTGGCGCTCGCGCCTTTTGCGCTGGCGGTCTGGGTGCCGCCCACATGGCATGAGATTGGCATTCTCTTTGCCGTCGCCTGCTTTGCCACGGCAGGGCATTATACGATGACGCTGGCCTTTGCCTCGGCCCCGGTCACGGTCACGCAACCGGTGACCTTCCTGCAACTGCTCTGGGCCACGTTGCTGGGCACGCTGGTCTTTGGTGAGGCGCTGGATGGCTGGGTCATTGCCGGGGGCGGGCTGATCATGGCCGCCGTCATGTTCATCACTTGGCGCGAAGCGGTGCTGAAGCGCCGCGCCATCACCCCGCCAACCCCTGCCACCAAGGTCTGAACGCCGCGTTTGCCGAATCTTAAGATTCGTGGACGAGACTTTAAGCCGGGTGAGTAAGAGAGGTGGATGCCATGTGGGGGTGTCATCGCCGGCTGGGTCGCGGCAGGTTTTTGGCTGCGTTGATGCTGGCAATCTTGGGGATGTCTGGTCCGGTCTGGGCCATTGATGCGCGAGGGCTGGGTGTCGCAGAGCCGGGGCAGGGCGCTTTGACGGCTGTAGAGGCGGGCAAACAGATGCCCCTGCCAGACCGTGACTCTCCGGACCGTATCGGACCTGTGTCGCAGGAACGCCACCTGCGCCTGGCCATGTTTCTGGGCTGTGAAGGCGATCCGGGCGGGCGCGTCTGCCGCATCGCCGAGGGCGAGATGACATTGCGCATCCCGCTGGATTCGGCGCTGCCGCAGCCCTTCGCCAGTTTTCTTGTCGAGCTTGCACCGCTCACTCCGGTTTCCGTGATTGTCGACATGCCCGCGCGCGGCTCGACTATGCCGCCGCGCCTGATTTCCATCCGCAAACGTGATGAGGTGCTGGCCGACCGCGTCTGGCCGCATATTCAAGGGGATTGGCAGTTCGACGGGTATCGAAAGGTCAACCTCACGCTGACCGGGCGCGATCTGACGGGCACAGGCGGGCAATGGCTGCTGGGGGGCGACAAGCTCTGGCTGTCGCATAGCTGCGATGGGCCAGCCAAGTATGCTTTGTATCTCACGGCCTATGGCAGTGACAACCCGGTCTGCTACCGGGTCGATGCCGTGGGGCCGGGGCAGCTGAAACTGGTGCATTTGCCTTTGGGCGATCGGCTGGAATTCCACCGCCCGCACTAAGTATCTTGTGCGTTGACTGACCAGTCAATAAATACGATCCCGAGACTTGATCAAAGACGCCGCATCGGCGTGCGAAAAGGACCGGGCAGATGGCAGAGGCCGATTTCATCATCGTGGGCGCAGGCAGCGCAGGCTGTGCCGCCGCATTTAGGCTGGCCGAGGCAGGCGCTTCGGTGATCGTGGTGGAATTCGGCGGCACCGATGCCGGGCCGCTGATCCAGATGCCCGGAGCGCTCAGCTTTCCGATGAACATGTCGCGCTATGACTGGGGCTTTGCGTCCGAGCCTGAGCCACATTTGAACAATCGCCGTCTGGCCTGTCCGCGGGGCAAGGTCATCGGCGGGTCGTCCTCGATCAACGGGATGGTCTATGTGCGCGGCCATGCGCGCGATTACGACCATTGGGCCGACACCGGGGCAGATGGCTGGGCCTATGCCGATGTGCTGCCCTATTTCAAACGGATGGAGCATTGGCATGATGGCGGCCATGGCGGGGACCCGGCCTGGCGCGGCACCGATGGCCCGCTGCATGTCAGCCGCGGCCCGCGCGACAACCCGCTGCACGCCGCCTTTGTCGAGGCCGGGCAACAGGCGGGCTACCCGGTTACGTCGGATTATAACGGCCAGCAGCAGGAAGGCTTTGGCCCGATGGAGCAGACGGTCTGGAAAGGCCAGCGCTGGTCAGCGGCCAATGCCTATCTCAAACCGGCACTAAAGCGTGACAATTGCACCCTGATGCGCGGGCTGGTCAGCCGGGTTCTGATCACCGAAGGCCGCGCCACCGGAATCGAATTGCAGCGCGGCGGGCGCACCGAACAGATCACCGCACGGCGGGAGGTCATCCTCGCGGCCTCCTCCATCAATTCGCCCAAACTGCTGATGCTCTCGGGCATTGGTCCAGCCGCCCATCTGGCCGAGCACGGGATTGATCTGGTCGCCGACCGCCCCGGCGTGGGCGGCAATCTTCAGGACCATCTGGAACTCTATCTGCAATTTGCGTCGAAACAGCCGGTGACGCTTTACAAATACTGGAACCTCGCAGGCAAAGCCTGGGTCGGGGCACAGTGGTTGTTCACCCGCAAAGGTCTGGGCGCGTCGAACCAGTTTGAAAGTACGGGCTTCATCCGCTCCGCCCCCGGCGTGGATTATCCCGACATCATGTATCACTTCCTGCCGATCGCCGTGCGCTATGACGGGCAGGCCGCGGCTGAAGGGCATGGGTTTCAGGCCCATGTCGGTCCGATGCGGTCAAAAAGCCGGGGGCGTGTGTCCCTGCGCTCCGCCGATCCGGCGGAGTCCCCGCGTATCCGCTTCAACTATATGAGCCACCCAGACGACTGGACCGAATTCCGCACCGCGATCCGCCTCACGCGGGAGGTCTTTGCCCAGCCCGCGATGGAGCCCTTCGTCAAACATGAAATCCAGCCCGGCGCCGACATGCAAAGCGATGCCCAGCTAGATGAGGCGATCCGCGAGCATGCCGAAAGCGCCTATCATCCCTGCGGCACCTGCCGCATGGGGCGCGCCGATGATCGCGATGCGGTGGTCGACCCCGAAGGCCGGGTGATCGGGGTGGATGGGCTGCGCGTGATCGACAGTTCGATCTTCCCGCGCATTACCAATGGCAATCTCAACGGCCCATCGATTCTGGTGGGAGAGAAGATGTCAGATCACATCCTTGGCCGGACGCCCTTGCCGCGGGCGAATGATGAACCTTGGATCAACCCCAACTGGCGCACCGCGCAGCGGTAAGGGTTTGCTCATCTCTTGCTGCGACACTTGGCAGGAAAACAGATCAACCGTGCTGAAAACTTGACAGAAAGTTAACGTTTCGCCTTGAAGCCGCCTTATGGCGGGGCAATGTTAACGCGATGTTAAGACTATTCCTGCTGTCCCTGCTCGGGTTTGTGCCTTCTGGCCTTTTGTCTGCCCCAGCGCCGGACATGTTTACGGGCCGCATCACGGTTGTTGATGGCGACAGCCTGCGCGTAGGCGGGCATGAGGTGCGGCTCTTTGGCATCGACGCGCCTGAAGGTCGTCAAAGCTGTCAGACACAGGCCGGAAAAAGCTGGCCCTGCGGGGCTGAGGCCACGCGCGCGCTTCAGACGGTCTCCGGGCGGCAGGCCGGCTGCCAGCTGCGCGATATTGACCGTTACGACCGGTTGGTGGCGACCTGCACGGTGGATGGCACCGATCTTGGCGCATGGATGGTCGCGCAGGGTTGGGCACTGGCCTATTCGCAATATTCGACGCGCTATGTTGCGCTGGAAAGGCAAGCAGCGGCTGCGGCAATAGGCATGCATGCAGGCCGGTTCGACCGCCCATCAGACTGGCGTCGCGCCCAGCGTGCCCGCGCCGCACAGATCGATGCGGCGGCGCCCTCGGGCTGTGCCATCAAAGGCAATATCTCGCGCTCTGGCAGCCGCATCTATCACATGCCCGGCCAGGAGCATTATGCCCGCACCCGGATTTCGACGTCAAAGGGCGAACGCTGGTTCTGTTCCGAAGCCGAGGCGCGATCCGCCGGATGGCGGCGCGCAAAACGATGATCTTTGCGACATCTTGATCCGCGTGAAAGCGCTGCATATGTCGGTCTTGGCACTGTGCCATTGCACGACCAAGAAGGAGCTTTGAAATGTCTCACACCCCGCACGAGCTGGCCGCCGATTTCCCCGACCTTGCCGACAAGATCAGCGAGATGAAGCAATCGGACGCGCATTTCAGCCGGCTTGTTGATGAATATCACGACATCAATCGTGCCGTGCATCGGGCTGAAACCAATATCGAACCGATGGAAGATCTGGCCGAAGGCGAAATCCGCAAACGTCGCGCTGTTCTGAAAGACGAAATCTACGCGATGCTGACGGCCTGATCAGCCGACCTCATAAGGCAATAGCCCCCGCCGGTCGGGGGCTATGGTCAATTGCCGCTCAAGCGGCGGCACCGACCGTTGATGGCATGTCTTGCGCTCGCAAATGCGGCAGCTGATCCCGATGGGCTCAAACGCGACAGCGTTGGAAATATCCAGATTATCCGCATAGACCAATTGATCGGCAAAGGCGATTTCACAGCCCAAGGCAATCGCAAAGCGCCGCACCGGCGCCCCGAAAGATCCGCCTGGTTTCGAGATATCTCGCGCCAGGCTGATATAGCGGACCCCGTCCGGCGTTTCGGCCAGCTGCCGCAGGAAATGGCCTGGCGTTTCAAAGGCCCGATGCACATTCCACAACGGGCAGGCCCCGCCAAATCGCGCAAATTGCAGCCGCGTCGCCGAATGGCGTTTGGTGATTGTCCCGGCCCGGTCGACCCGCACAAAGAAAAACGGCACGCCTTTCGCTCCGGGACGCTGCAAGGTCGACAGGCGATGGGCCACTTGCTCGATCGAGGCGCCGAACCGCATCGCCAGCCGCTCCAGATCGTGCCGTGTCTCCTGCGCGGCGGCGTGAAAGTCCGCATAGGGCATGGTCGCGGCCCCCGCGAAATAATTGGCCAGCCCGATCTTGGCGATGGCGCGCGCGGCATCGGTCTGGAAGCGCGCGAAATCCAGCGTCGCCTCCAGCAGGCTGTCCTGCGTGATCAGCGCCAGTTGCAGCAAAAGCTGGAAATCACGGGTTTCGGGGCTGACCCGGCTGGACAAGACAAGATGCCCAGCCTCCGCGTCAAAGCGGCGGATCTGGTCACTATCGGCCTGCGTGACCGTGACGCCATGGGCCTGCAACCGTGCCTCTGCCGCCGCGCGCAACCCGCCCGGCGCAGCCTGCGTTGCGAAATGCTCGGCGGCGCGATCCACCGCATCGATGTAATTGTCGCAGTAATGAAAGAAATCGCGCACCTCTTCCCAGGGCGATGGGGTCAGGCGTGCATCCTCGCGCCCCAAAGCCGCATCCAGCGATGCCAACCGCTCCGAGCTTTGGCGATACGCCTTGTGCAATTCCAGAAACGCGCGGGCAAAGCTGGGCGCGTTGGCCGCCGTCAGGCGCAGATCGGGCAGGGGGGGCATGGTTTCGGCAAAGACCGGATCGGCCAGCGCCTCGCGCATATCCGACACCAGCCTTTCGCTGTCGCCCGCGCTCAGCTCGGTCACATCAAGCCCAAACTCCTGCGCCAGCGCGAGAATCACCGTGGATGACACCGGACGGTTGTTGTTTTCCATCTGGTTGAGATACGGCAGCGACACGCCCAGCCGCGCCGCGAAATCCTTTTGCGTCAGGCCAAACCGTGTGCGCATCTCGCGCAGCTTGGCTCCGGCATAAAGTTTTTGATGCGCCATGATGTGGCTCCGCTTTGCATAACCCGCTTGTAGCTTTGCAAAGCCTTGGGCTGCAAGATCACAGGCCCAGTTTCCGGGCGCGACGGATCACCACGGTGATCGCCACGATCGCGCCAAGCGAGGTCAGCAACATCATCAGCAGCAGCGGCCAGGCGCCGCTCTCGGGCGTCAGGAATTTTCCCGCCAGCGCCGACAGTGCCGCACCGCCGCCCAGCATGATCGCGCCCGACAGGCCCGAGGCTGTGCCCGCCAGATGCGGCCGCACCGACAAGGCACCCGCCGTGGCGTTTGGGATCGACATGCCATTGCCGACACCCACCAGCATCATAAAGCCGAAAAACACTGGCGCCGATCCCAGACCCATGAGGAACGCGACCATGATCATGGTTGGGCCAACCGCGTTCATCATGCAGCCCCATAACACCATCCGGTTCACGCCAAACCGTGTGGAATAGCGGCCCGAAATGAAATTCCCCGCGAAATAGCCAATGGCAGGCGCGCCGAAATACAGGCCCAGTTCAGCCGCGTTCAGCCCGAACATCGTCACGCCAATATAAGGCGCCCCACCCAGATAGGCGAAAAACGCCCCTGACGCCAAACCTGACGACAGCGAATAGCCCCAGAACCGGGGCGAGGTCAGCAATTCAGGATATTCGCGAAACTGCTGCAACAACGACCGGCCCGAGGCATGTGCGGTTTCCGCAAAATCCCCCCAGACCAGAACAAAGGCGATCGCCCCCAGCGCAAAGAGCAGCCAGAAACTCGCCTGCCAGCCCGAGCTTTCCTGCAAAACTCCGCCAATGGCCGGGCCGATCATCGGCGCCACGGCCATGCCCATTGTGACATAGCCGATCATCGACGCGGCCTGATCCTGCGGGAACAAATCCCGGATGGCGGCGCGGCTTAACACGATGCCAACGACAATGGTGGCCTGCGCCATGCGTGCGGCCAGAAAGGCCTCGGCCGTGGGGGCGTAAATGCAGGCCAATGTGGCCAGCAGGAACAGGCCGATCCCCCACAGGATCACCGGCCGCCGCCCAAACCGGTCCGAAATCGGCCCGATCAGCAACTGCATGAGCGCGTTCATCACCAGATACAGCGCCACCGCCAGCTGCACCGTGGTATAGTCGGCCTCGAAATGCGTGGCCAGCGCGGGCAGGGAGGGCAGGAACACATTCATCCCCAGCGCCGACAGCGCCGACAGCAGGATCAGGGTCAGAACGGTGGGTGGCGTCGTGCGGTCGAACAGCCGCGGGCGCAGGTCAGTTTGCATTTCGGGGACCTTAGTCTCATCTAAGGCAGGTGCAAGCCGATCAGCGGCCCGCGCGCCGCGCGACCCAACCTCCGCCGGCGGATTTTCGCGCCATGCGCTTAGGTCATCACAACATTAAGACCTGTCCCAAGTCCCTTTCGGATGTGGTGCGCGGGACGCGTGCTTTGCACCAGATTTCTTGACCTGTCGCATAGTGTCAAAGACCGCTCAGCCCCTCGCACCCCCGGCAAGCAACAGCCGGTTCGGGCCAAATTTTTCAAAGACCGTGCTCGTTTCGATCGTCGGCTTTGACCAACCCGACCTGTACGTCACAGGGTTGCCGTTGGGTTTCGGCGGCAGTAAGGTGGCGCACTTGTTCACTTCTGAGTTTTTCATGATGGCCAGAGCAACAAACCGAACAGCTTTCGCGCTCATAGTGATGGCTTAAGTTGCGTCTGCTCAATCAAGTCGGATAGG
>JABSSB010000019.1 GCA_013214715.1 Paracoccaceae bacterium
CCGGTTTGCGTGCGCGGCCGGGCAGGTTACGGGTCTGCAGCACTAAAGTGATGCCCAGGGCGCAAAGGCCCAGGATCATGTATTCAAGCATGGATCACCTGTGTTGTCTGATTGATACGTTCTCGTAGCAGACAGCTGACTTTCCGGCGCATTCCTCCGCCCACGCCATTGCGACGCAGGGACTCCACCGCATCGCTGAGCGCGGCATCGCGATTTTCGCGTGCAAGGGCGGAGATGAATTTTACGGCATAGTCCAGATCGCGCCCATCGGCGTTGTCGATCATCAGATTCGCAGCGGTTTCAAGATCGTGATGCAATGCTTCCGGGGTCGGGGCTATGGCTGAGTCGGTCAGTTTGCGCGGCCCCAATTTCTGAGCCACATCCGGCAGATGCGATAGGAGCGCCATCTGAAACGCATCGACAGAGCGTAACGGTTTGGCCAAGAACCCATCAGCCCCGGCGGCGATCGCCTCTCCTTCTGCGTCAAGATGCGCGGACAAGGCCAGAATGACAGGCAGACGTGTGCGCAGATGTTTCATGTCGCGGATCAGATTGGCCCCGCTGCCATCCGGCAGCGTCATATCCACGAGCAAAATCGACGGTAAATAGACGGCCAGATGCCGCCGGGCCGAGGCAAGGCAATCCGCCCGGCGCAGGCGTGCGCCGCTGTGGTTGCACATCAATCGCAGGGATTCGGAGGCAGTCAGGCTATCTTCGACCAACAGCACAGTCTGCCCCTTCAAAGGGCGTTTTGCGGTGGGCCGGGGTTGCGGCATCGGGAACAAGTCGTCTTGCGGCATGTCGTATCCTCCTGATCTGCACAAACCAAGGCTACGACCGGACAGCTAACAGGAAGTTAACCACGCGAGCGCTTTGCCCCACTTGCCAGCGCGCGGGTCGCAGCCCATAACGCCCCCAACCAAGGAGGACATGATGATCGGACGTTTGAACCACGTGGCCATTGCTGTGCCGGATCTTGAGGCGGCTTCGGCCCAGTATCGCGATGCGCTGGGCGCCAAAGTTGGTGCGCCGCAGGACGAACCCGATCACGGCGTGACGGTGGTGTTCATTGAGCTGCCTAATACCAAGATCGAACTGCTTTATCCGCTGGGCGAGGGCAGCCCGATTCAAGGCTTCCTAGACAAGAATCCATCAGGCGGCATCCACCATGTCTGCTATGAGGTCGACGACATCATAGCCGCGCGCGATCATCTGAAAGACACCGGCGCCCGCGTTCTGGGCACCGGAGAGCCCAAGATCGGTGCACATGGCAAGCCGGTTTTGTTTCTGCATCCCAAGGATTTCAACGGATGCCTCGTGGAGTTGGAGCAAGTCTGACATGGGTATCACCTCTGCCATCGTTCTTTATGCCGTGGTGTGGTTTCTCACGCTTCTGATCATCGCGCCCATCCGCATCAAGACGCAGGGCGATCTGGGCGAGGTCGTGCCAGGCACCCATGCGGGCAGCCCCGAGATCCATAACCTGAAGAAAAAGCTGTGGATCACCAGCGGGGTCGCTTTTGTGATCTGGGCCATCCTGGTTGCCGTTGTGGTGTCGGGCATGATCACGATGCGTGACATCGATTTCTTCAACCGGATGGGCTGACCTTCCCGCACGCTCGACAAGCCCAAAGGTGCCAGTCATCGTAAGCCTGCCAATTGGGGGAGGTGACGATGGAGCTGGGCAATGCGCTTTTTGTCGAAGAAGAGATCATGATGGACGCGCATGGCGTGCCCTGTGCGCCGGTGCGTCGGGTCGCTGCTATGGCCGTGTTGCGCAACGCTCTGGCCGGACGCCATGTCGAGGATTTGACAGAGCTGTTCGAGATAGGTGCAGACCTGGGAGAGCAACTCGCCCCGCTGGCCTTGCCGCGTTTGGCATGTGTCCCGGTTTCCTATGGCAAGGGCGCAATTGTAGGGCTGAATGGCGATATGGAACAGGGTAGCGCTGTGATCCATCCGCGCCTTGGCAAACCGATGCGCGCAGCCGCGGCGGGCGGAGAGGCTGTCATCCCGTCTAATGTGAAACTGGGCGGACCTGGCGTTCAGATTGACCTGCCGCTGGGGCATAAGGACAACCCGTGGTCTCTTGATCATTTCGACACGATGCCTCTTCGGGTGGGGGATGCGCCTCTGCCGGACGAGATTGTGATGATCCTCGCCTATGCTGATGGCGGGCGTCCGATCCCGCGCTGTGGCAAAGGGCTGGCAGGATGAGCGGTGAAACCAATCTCGATCGCCTGTTGCGCGGCATGTCGGCCGAACTGGTTGATGGCGTCTATGTGTTTGCCACCGTTGCGCAGGGGGATGTACCAAAGGGTCTGACGCCGCGCATGATGTTCCACGAGGCCGAAGGCGTGACGCTGGTCCTTCTGCAGGATGAGGCACAGGCCGCTGGCCTAGCGTTCGACTTTCCCTGCCGCATGATCACGCTGAATGTGCATTCCGCGTTGGAAGCAGTCGGCTTCATCGCGCGGATCGCGACGGTGCTGGCGGGCGCTGGAATGGGCGTGAACCCTGTGGCCGGCTTCTATCACGACCACCTGTTCATCCCCGAGAATCATGCCGAAGACGCGATGCACCTACTGGCGCAACTTGCCAAAGGCGCGCTTGACTAGGCTGTTGCTGCCTTATCGTTCAGCGCATGGAACACATGGGTGAAGGTGGCTGCTCCCAGAACTGGGACGATCAGGTTGATCACCGGGATGGTCAGCGGAATCACCATCAACACACCCGCAGCCCAGATCGTCAGCATATTGCGCGCGCGCAGCGCTTTGGCCTCAAGCCGGGGCAGCCGCCGGATCGCGGCCACCATGAAATATTCCCGACCCAGCAGAAACCCGTTCAAACCCCAGAAAATAAACGGCGCAAACGGAGCAAAGAGTAGATAAAGCACCAAGGCAAAGATGTTTGCCGCAAGCAAGATCCCCAGAAAGTTTATGGTGTCCTTTAGCGTTTCCCCCATCCCAACGTCGCGGGCAGGGGGCAGGTTGGGGTAATTTTTGTCTTCGACCGCCTGCGCCACATAATCGAGGAAAATCCCCGACACCGCCGACGCCACCGGCACCATCAGAAAGATCGAGGCCACCATCACCAGCACTGCCAGCCCGGCATTGGCCAGCGTATCAACATCTCCGATAAAGGGCAGGGTCACGCCCTCAATCCAGCCGCCGACAATCCAGCTGAGCAGGTAGAAGGCCCCGATTAGCAAGGCCAAGGTCACTCCGATGCCCAGCCACAGCACGCCCTGAAACCGGCGGTCGCCCATTTGGCCAAGCGCGGCAAAGAAAGCGTTGAAAATCATGCCGACACCCAATCCGTCTTGGCATCCAGATCGGGGCGGGAACGTTCGGGCGGTTTGGCGCCTTCGGTGCCGATATGCACGATGCCAGCTATGCGCTCCTGCTGGGTCAGACCAAGGGCGGTTTGGCAGAACCAGGCGTCATGGCTGGGCCAGCCCGACAGCCAGTTCGCGCCCCACCCGGCGGCCAGCGCGGCGTTCAGCAAGGCCAAACAAACGGCCCCGGCCGAATAGGTCTGTTCAATCGCAGGGATCTTGTCGCTGATGACCGGGCTTTCGACGACCACCACGGCCAGATTGCCACGGTCGAACTGATCACGGCCTTTGGTGATCTGATCAGGCTCGAGGCCCAGCGCCTCACCTCGCGCCTGCGCCGCATTGGCCAAGCGGTCCATGGCGTCGCCTTCAAGGACGATGAACCGCCACGGTTCCAGCTTGCCATGATCCGGTGTGCGCGCGGCGGCCGTCAGCAGGGGCATCAGCGCGTCACGATCCGGGACAGGCGTGGTCAATGTCTTGGCCGGGCGCGACCGGCGCGACAGCAAAAATTCCAGCGCCTCAGGGTTCGGTGTGGGCATGACAATGTGGTCCTTTGATCTTCGGTCACGGCCATAGGTCGGGGCAACCGGCGCGGGATGCAAGGGTCAGGGCGACAGCAAGGCGGCCATTTGGTCAATCTCTGACATCAAAAACGCGTCCAGAGCCTTGCCGGGCTGGCGCACATCCAGATTGGGCAAAAGCGGATCGGGCACGTCGATCTCGCTGCCCGCCAGAGTCGCGATGGTGGCGTGGCCGCAGAAGGGCACATAGGCCTCGGAATAGCCGCCTTCATGCACCAGAACGAGCCGTCCGTCGCAAAGCCAATCTGCCGCCGTCATGACCTGTCGCGTCATCTGGCGGAAGGTGTCCGCCGTGGCCAGCATCCGCGCCAAAGGGTCCACGGCAGAGGCATCAAAGCCGCAGGCCACCACGATCAGATCGGGCTGGAACCGCTCCAGTGCGGGCAGCACGACCTTTTCCATCGCCGCCAGATAGGCGCGGTGACCGGTGCCTGCAGGCAAGGGCAGGTTGATATTGAACCCGTCTCCCGCCCCGCTGCCGCGGTCTTCAATAGCACCGGTATCGAGCGGGTAATTGCCTTCCTGATGCAGAGAGATGGTCAGAACATCGTCGCGGTCATAGTAAATCGCTTCCGTCCCGTTGCCGTGATGCACATCCCAGTCGATCACGGCCACGCGGCCCAACCCATGCGCGGCTTTGGCGGCTTCAATGGCGATGGCGATATTGGCCAGCAGGCAAAAGCCATTGGGGAAATCAGGCAGGCAATGATGCCCCGGCGGGCGCGAGAGCGCATAGGCGTTGCGCATCTCGCCGGTCACAACAGCCTCCACCGCCGATTTGGCGAGCCCGGCTGACAGCGCCGCAATCTCATACCCGCCTTTGGCGAAGGGCGTGCGCAGCCCAAGCTCCCCACCGCCAGCATCTGACATCTGCTTGAATTGCTCGAGATAGGCTGCCGGATGGACCCGTTCCAAATCAATGCGCGTGGCGGCTTGGGCTGATCGCACGTCCAGCTCTGCAAGCAGGCCGGACACCTCCATCAGATTTTTCAGCCGTCGCTTGGTTTCGGGGTTTTCGGGCAGACCACCGGCGGCCAGAGGCTGCACGAAGCCGCCCAAAGGCAGGGTAAAGGCGTAATTGCCCCCAGCATGCCAGAAGCAGCGCTCATCATGAAAGAAACCTGTGCGGGACATGGTGCTTACCCGGATTTCTGCGGTAGCTGATAGACCCCTTCGGGCAGATCAAGCGCGGCAGCAAGGTCACGGATCTGTTCTGGCGAGAACGTTATTTTCATCATGCCGCCCGTGCGCGGGTCAAATTGTTCTAGGGTGACACATTCTGCAAAAGAATGGATCACCACATCCTCTTGCAGGGGCGCCGCTCCGTCGTCGACAAGGGTGACGACCGTGGCGTCGAATTCGTGCTCGATGCTGAACATGGGGTCAGAGTGGCCGGGCGGCTGCGGCAATGCAAGACATCATTCGTTCTGGAAGCAGGCGCGGGACATGCTAGGCTTTGCGCTGAGAACGATCATGGGAATTGAGACATGTGGCGGGTTTTGCTGATATGTCTGTGCGTCTTGGGCGCCTGTACGACAGGATATAATACCGGCGGCGTTACGCAGGTGCCGGGACAGTTGGGCGAAGACCCGGAACGTGCCGAGCAGTTGTTTTTCCAGGTCGTGCGCGACATGCAGCCCGTGGCGCAGTCGGAATGCCGCAAAAAACGGCGAGACAATTTCTGTGAGTTTGTGATTCTCGTGGATGTTGACCCGCGGTCGCCCCCCAATGCGTATCAGACGCTGTCTGATGATGGGCAGCCGATGCTGACGATGACCGCGTCGATGATTGCCAGCTTCCAGACTGCCGATGAAATGGCTTTTGTCATGGCACATGAGGTTGCGCATCACATCCTTCGCCATTTGGAACAACAACAAGACACCGTTGCGGCGTCGGCCGAGCTTTATGCGCGGCTCGCGGCGCAACAGGGCGGCTCGCCGCGCGATATCCGCCGTGCGCAGCAATTGGGCGCGCAGGTCGGGGCGCAGGCCTATTCGCAGGATTATGAATTCGAAGCCGACCGGCTGGGCACGGTGATGACCGCACGGGCCGGGTATGATCCGGTGCTTGGATCAAAATACTTCCTCCGCCTGCCCGAACCCGATGATACCTACCTGGCCACGCATCCGCCCAATGAGGAACGCCGCCAGATGGTTGCGAAAACCGCAGCCGAGTTGGGATTGTGAGCACACCTGAGTTGATCAAGCTTGGTGTGGTGGTCAGTGATCGCGGGTCCCGCTTTGCAGTCAGTGCGGCGCGCGTCACCGACCGGGCAGGTGTGGATGCTGCGCTGGCCGCGCTGAAATCCGACCGAGCCTATGCCAAAGCGACACATAACAGTTGGGCGGTCTTGCTGCCGACCGGCGGGCTCAAGGCCGATGATGGAGAGGCCGGGGCCGGCATGGTGATCCTGAACATGCTGACCAGGCAGGAGCTTGCTGGACATCTCGTGGTGGTGACACGCTGGTATGGCGGCAAGAAACTGGGCGGCGACCGGTTTCGGCGAGTGCAGGACGCGGTGCGTGCCTATTTTGACAGCGTGCCGGATTGACGCAGATCAAGGCTTTAACCCGCGCCGCAAGGCCGTCTTTCCGATGTATCCGCACAGGAGGGGATCATGCAGGATACCAAGACGATCAAACGGCACACCGCGCTGTTCGACCGGATGAGTGCGCATGCCAATATCGATATGGTAGAGGCCGTTTTACGCAGCGAAGTGGAGCCGAGTGAGCTTGTGGATGCGGTTCTGAAATGCACTGGATGCGCCTGCCTGGACACATGCGAGGCACGCCTCGCCAGTAGACCGGACGGGTCGAGGCCCGTCCCGCATTACTGCCGATATGTTCCGGCTGCTCAAGACCTGATCAGGGCTTCAGCGTCGCGCGGGGCCGAGTGGCCGTGCGGCGCGGTTTTGTGGTGCAACTGAACAGGTAGCGTGCCAGAACTTTGTTATAGAGAAAAGTCGATGCCTGCCGCACGCCCGGCAGGCCAAAGAGTGTTGCCAATGGCTTGTAGCGGGGCATCAGGCCCCAAAGGAGCAGATAGGCTGCCATGCCCTCATAGGCTTCGCCTGCATGTCGGACATGGAGGATCCTCTCTGCTTCGGAGCGTGTGACGCCCCAATCATCCAGATCGGTTTCGTTAAGATCTTCGAACCACATCGGCAGATCATGTTTTGCTGCGTAGCGGGCATAGGTTGCGATCTCGCCGTTACAGATGCGGCAGGAACCATTATACAGAATGCGGGTTGTTTTCTCGATCTCAGCCATGCGTGCCATATGAGGGCAGGACAGGTGGTTTGCCAGAGGGAGATACAACAATAATCTGTCACAAAACAGTGTGCGCTAAGGGCCTGATTTTCAGCGCCTTGTGAGGGGGTTTGGGTGATCCACTGGCCCGGCTTTTGCGTAAGCTCAATCGTTGATGATACGGCCCCAAAGATCGTAATCTGATGCTTCTTCCACCTCGACCGTAACCATGTCGCCTGGGTTGAGCCCGTCAAAACCTTCGTCGATGAAAAGATTGCCATCAATTTCGGGCGCGTCGGCCATGGTGCGACAGGTTGCGGCCTCGTCATCGACTTCGTCCACGATGACCTGCATCTGCCGGCCAAGCTTGGCCTCAAGCTTCGCGGCTGAGATACGCTGCGCGGTTTCCATGAACCGGTCCCAGCGGTCTTGTTTGACCTCGGACGGGACGTGATCGGGCAGGTCATTCGCGCGCGCGCCTTTGACGTTTTCATATTGAAAACAGCCCACGCGATCCAACTGCGCCTCTTCCAGCCAATCCAGCAGCGTCTGAAACTCGGCCTCGGTCTCACCAGGATAGCCGACAATGAAGGTTGAGCGCAGAGTGATATCTGGGCAGACGGCGCGCCATGCGGCGATCTCATCCAGGGTCTTGGCCGCGGCGGCCGGACGCGCCATGCGGCGCAGCACATCCGGGTGCGCGTGCTGGAAGGGAATATCCAGATAGGGCAACAGGCCGTTCTTGGGATCGGCCATCAGGGGGATCAACTCCCGCACATGCGGATAGGGATAGACGTAATGCAGACGCACCCATGCCCCAAGCTGTCCCATTTCGCGGGCCAGATCGGTGATATGGCTGCGCACCTCCCCGTTTTTCCAGGGGTTCACATCATATTTGCGATCCAGCCCATAGGCTGAGGTGTCCTGACTGATGACAAGCAATTCGCGCACGCCGGCCTCAACCAGCTTTTCCGCTTCGCGCAAAACGGCATGGGCCGGTCGCGACACCAGCCGTCCGCGCATGTCCGGAATGATGCAGAATTTGCACTTGTGATTGCAACCTTCGGAGATTTTTACATAGCTGTAATGCCGAGGCGTGAGCGTGACGCCCGACGCAGGCAGAAGGTCTACAAACGGATCGGGAGCGGGAGGCACGGCCCGATGCACGGCATCCAGCACCTGTTCATATTGATGCGGCCCCGTAACTGCGAGGATGTTGGGGTGATGTTCGCGGATGTAATCAGGCTCCGCGCCCAGGCAGCCCGTGACGATCACTTTCCCGTTTTCGGTCAGCGCCTCTCCGATTGCATCAAGACTTTCGGCCTTGGCACTGTCGAGAAAACCGCAGGTGTTCACGATCACAGCCCCCGCACCCTTGTAATCGGGCGACACGCCATAGCCTTCGGCGCGCAAGCGCGTCAGAATACGCTCGCTGTCGACAAGCGCCTTGGGGCAGCCCAGAGATACCATGCCGATCATCGGCTGACCCTGCCGCCGCGTAGCATCGCCAAGGCGGGCAGAGGGGGCTAGGTCGGGGCGAAGATCGGGCGGGTTCGTGCTCATCCCCGCCCCATAGCGGAAAGTGATCGGACGGGGAAGGGCTGGGCGGTTTCCATGCGATTGGGGCGATGTTAGTTTGTGGGAACGGGCTGAAGACAGGAGCAAGCCGATGACATGGGTGATCCGGATTGTCGCGGGCTTGGCAATTTTGATTGCTGTGGCCACGGCCGGGGTTTTTTTGATCCCCAAAGACCGTGTGATGGCCGTCGCCCTTGAGCAGCTTCGACAAGCAACCGGGCGCGATGTGCAGGTCAAAGGTGTTGGACAGATGACCCTTTGGCCCAGCCTTGGGGTGCGCACCGGTGCGGTCACGGTTTCCAACGCGCCCTGGGGCACGCAAACGCCCTTGTTTCAGGCAGACGCTTTGGATGTTTCTCTTGATCTCATGGCATTGATCAGCGGGGATGTGCAGATCCGTCGCGTTGCGGCCGTGGCGCCCCGGCTGGCTTTGGAGACGAATGCAGACGGCCAATATAATTGGCAATTCGCCCCCATTGGAGCGTCGCCATCTACCGAAGGGTCAAGCCCCCACGCGCGTGCCCGCAAGATCACGGTTGAAGAGATAGAAGTTGAAGACGCAGTCATCAGTTTTGCCGCGCCGGACCGGCCGATCGAGCGTGTGCAGGGCATTGACCTGTGGTTTGAGCAAGAGGCGGGCACAGGGTCGGCAGAGTTGACCCTGTCGGGGCGGTTGAGCGAAGACGCAATCACGCTCACTGCCGATATTTCTGCCTTCGAGGCTTTGCAAGCCCGACAGCCCAGCGATGTGGCGTTGAACCTGCGCACAAAAGGCGGATCCGCCACCTTTGACGGACGCCTTGCAGCAACCGGAGACGTCGCCGGGCGGGCGGCATTGGACATCAACAACATTGGGACGGTTCTTGCCGCTTTGGGCCTGGCGTCGGATATCCTGCCTGCCAGCTTGGGACCAGAGATTGCAGGTGATGTTCAGCTTGCGGTGCGTCCCAGCTTTGTCTCGCTGCAAGATTTGACGCTTGCAGCCGGACAAAATCAGGTTTCCGGTGATCTTGAGATCGACTTGCAAGGCAAGCCGAAAATCACTGGCAAACTGTCCTCGACCGGGCTGGATCTGGGGCCAGCGATGAGCTCCGGCGGGGCGACGACTGGCAACAG
Source organism: Paracoccaceae bacterium (assembly GCA_013214715.1). Taxonomy (GTDB): domain Bacteria; phylum Pseudomonadota; class Alphaproteobacteria; order Rhodobacterales; family Rhodobacteraceae; genus JABSSB01. The sequence continues at coordinate 9,864 of JABSSB010000019.1, forward strand.
CCGGACCCATGCAGATTCGGGTCGGATCGATGCTTCGGTCCTGCATCTTGTTGATGCCGAGTTTGCATTTGATCTGGCTTCACTGAAAGTGCCACAAACCGCGTTGGGTCGTGTTTCAGGGGATGTGGCGCTTGAAAATGGGCGCGCTGTGCTTCGGATTGAACAGGCAGAGGCTTTTGATGGCACGCTCAGCGGGGACCTTGTGGCCAACGCGCGCGACGGTTTTTCGGCCAGCGCTGATCTTAAGGCAAATGGTTTGAGTCTGGCGAGCATAACGCGCGATCTTATGGGGCAAGCGTCGGTGTCCGGCCGTCTGAACGGGGCGGTTGACGTGTTGGCAAGTGGCGAGACGTCCCAAGCCCTGATGCGCAGCGCCGAAGGGACCGGACGGCTGGCTATCGGTGGCGGAACCGTTGGCGGCATCGATTTGCTCGCAATCATGCAAGGTAGCGCGCCGGGCAGCGGCACAACAGTGTTCGAAAGCATCACAGCCTCCTTCGCGCTTCGTAATGGCAGCCTGTTCAATAAGGATCTGCTGCTGAAACACGAGCTGTATCAGGCCAAAGGTGCGGGGCGGATCGGCTATGTGGCCCGCGATTTGGACTATCGCGTGACACCGGTCTTTTTCGGTGTATTGGACGCTTTGGGATTGGCAATCCCGGTCTTGATCCGGGGGTCATGGTCGGCGCCATTGGTGATCCCAGATGTCGAACAAGCTTTGCGCAACCCGATCACCAAAGGGCTGGACAATGCGGCGACACAAATACTGGGCGGCACTGCCGAAGACGCCGAAGCCATTGGCAATGCCTTGGGGCAAGAGGTCATGCGCGGGTTGCGCGGCCTGTTGGGGGGAAATTGATCCAACAGACTTGCATGCGGGGTATCAGAAGGTTTGGTCGTAATCGCCTACGCCCGGCTCGGTCCGGATCACCGCGTCGATATCGGCAAAGATCGCGCGCAGCTCATCCTCGCTGTCTGCGCTTTCGCAGACCACCACAAGATTGGGCGTGTTCGATGACGCCCTTACCAATCCCCAAGAGCCATTATCGAGGATCACCCGCGCGCCGTTCACCGTGACCACCTGCGCGATGTCACGTCCGGCCAGTTTGTCACCAGCCTCCCCTTTTGCCACAAGCTTGTCGACGATCCGGGCGAGGATATCGTATTTCTCGGTATCGGCGGCATAGGGGGACATGGTCGGTGTGTTCCACACCTTGGGCAGCGCCTTGCGTAGGTCCGACATGGATTTGTCAGGGTTGCGGTCCATCAGCTTGCAGATCTCAACCGCCACGCGCATCCCGCAATCATAGCCGCGGCCAATCGGCTCGGCCAGGAAGTAGTGACCGGATTTCTCGAACCCTGCCAATGCGTCGATTTCCTTGACCCGGCGTTTCATATGGCTGTGACCGGTTTTCCAGTAATCAGCCATGGCGCCATTTGCTTTCAGTTCCGGGTCCGAGGCAAAAAGCCCGGTGGATTTCACATCCGCCACAAAGGTCGAATTGGGGTAAATCTTCGACAGATCACGCGCCATGATGACCCCGACCTTATCGGCAAAAATCTCTTCGCCCTCGTCATCCACAACGCCACAGCGGTCGCCATCGCCGTCAAAGCCCAGCGCCAGATCCGCGCCAGAGGCTTTCAACGTGTCGGCCATGTCATGCAGCATATGCATATCTTCGGGGTTCGGGTTGTAGTTGGGGAAGGTGTAATCAAGCTCATTATGGCTAGGCACGACTTCGACGCCGATGCGTTCGAAAATTTCCGGTGCAAAGGCCGAGGCCGTGCCATTGCCCGTGGCGCAGACAACTTTAAGCGGGCGCGACATTTTGAAATCACCCACGAGGTCATTGATATATGCCTCGCGCACGCCTTCGACAAACTCATAGCCACCGCCGGGTGCCTCATCAAAATCGCCGTTCAGCACGATGTCGCGCAGTTCAGCCATCTCAACCGGTCCGTGGGTCAAGGGGCGCTCAAAGCCCATTTTGACGCCGGTCCAGCCATTTGGATTGTGGCTTGCCGTGATCATCGCCACCGCGGGGGCGTCCAGAAAAAACTGTGAGAAATAGGCCATAGGCGAAAGGGCCGGGCCGATATCCTTTACATGGATGCCCGCACGCATAAGCCCCAGCACCACCGCGTTTTTGATCGCCAAAGAATAATCGCGGTAATCATTGCCCACGGCGATCACAGGCTCGATCCCGCGGCGGCGCATCTGCGTCCCCAGACCCAGACCCAAAGCGGTCATGCCTGGCAGGTTGATCGCATCCGGATATTTCCAGCGAGCATCATATTCGCGGAAACCCGTGGGTGTGATCATCGCATCGCGAAGGAATTCCCAGGTATTGGGCGTGACAGTGGGCAGAGGCTTTGTCATGGGGCTACTCTTTAAGAGGGATATCAGATCTTGATCGGGTTGGCTTTGGCCAGTCGGTCGAACGCCATCAGCGTCTCAATAAGCCTGGGCATCTGATCCAACGGGATCATGTTCGGCCCGTCGCTGGGCGCGGTATCGGGGTCCTGATGAGTTTCGATGAACACCGAGGCAATGCCCAGGCTGACCGCCGCGCGCGCCATGACGGGGGCAAATTCGCGCTGTCCGCCGCTTGAGCCGCCTTGCCCGCCCGGCTGCTGTACCGAATGCGTGGCATCCATCACCACCGGATAGCCCGTCTTGGCCATCTGTGGGAGAGAGCGCATATCCGCCACCAGAGTATTATACCCAAAGGACACCCCGCGTTCAGTCAGCATGATCTTGGTATTGCCGGTGCTTTCGACCTTGGCCACGGCATGGACCATGTCCCAGGGTGCCAGAAACTGGCCCTTTTTGATGTTCACCACCGCACCGCTTTCTCCGGCGGCCACAAGCAGATCGGTCTGGCGCGACAGGAAGGCGGGGATCTGAATGATATCAACCGCCTCGGCGGCCGCTGCGCATTGTTCGGGTGCATGCACGTCGGTCAGGACCGGAACGCCGATGGCTTTGCCTACGCTTTGCAAGGTCTTTAGCCCGTCATCGATGCCCATCCCGCGGTTGCCCGAAACAGAGGTACGGTTGGCCTTGTCATAGCTGGCCTTGAACACGTACTGCGCCCCCACGGCTTTGCAGGCGTCTTTCATTGCGCCGGCAATCATCTGGGCGTGATCACCGCTTTCCAACGCGCATGGACCTGCAATCACGGTGAGAGGTTGATCATTTCCGACCGATAGGCCGGCGACGGGAACAGTCTTCATCAAGCGCCTTTCTGACTGGGCCGAATGGGCAGTTTGTATGCGCTGTCTAACAGGTTTTGCGCGACCTCCAAACCCTTCTGGTGCGTCGCGCCTGACATCTGGAATTTCCTCCTCACAGCATTGGCGCGCAAGAGAAATCAGAAAAATGGGGGCTCTGTGCCCTTGTTCACAGAACCGCAGGCCGCGCCTCAGTACAAAAGGGTCAAGGGATCACCTCTGATCACCGTCAAAAGGAAACGCATTGATATGTTGGCTCTCTTCGAAATGCCCGTTGTGCAACTGACCATCTTCATGACCGTGATCTACGGGCTGCTGAAGCTGGCTTTTGTTGTCCTGCTCGAAGATGTCAAGCGGCGCTATCCGGACGTGACCATGCGCGATCTGCAGCGCTGATCTCTTTCAAGTCCCTCCTTCGGGTTTCCCCAACTGACAGGCTCTGCTTCGGCAGAGCCTTTTTTCTTGTGCGCGCCTTTCACGGGATAACCACCTTTTGTACGCGGGTTATGCGCCCGACTAAGATGGCAAGCCCCGCCGCTGCAAAGCTGAAGAGCGCACCCATCTTCGCCGCGTCCTGAACGGGGCCAGTGTCAAAGGCGACTGAGGCGACAAAGAGCGACACGGTAAATCCGATCCCGGCGACAAAACCGATCGTCAGCAAGTCGATGATTCGCATCCCTTCGGGAATGCCCAGTCGCAGCACCACTGCGCCGAACCAACCGAACGACAACACGCCAATGGGTTTGCCCAGCATCAGCCCCGCCAGCACCAGCCATGTCGCATCGCCCATCTGGCTGAACGGCACACCGGCATTCAGCAGCCCAAAGAAAAACAGCACGACCTCGACCGGGTTTTTCAGGGCGTGTTCCATGGTGTTGAGCAGATCATGCAGATACTCATGCGCGGCGGAAAACACTCCGAAAGCCCGATCTGCATGGGGAATGGCAGGCACAATGGGCAAGAGGCCAAGCGCTGGGTGTAGCCCAGCACGCATGAACCCATACCACGATGCGCAGCCCGCCAGAATGTAGGGCAGGGCCCCGAGCTTGTGGCGGATGAAGGTTGAATTGGGGCGGTCCTTTTTGTGCCGGTCCAATCGCCGCGGCAACCAGTTGAACCCCAAATAGGCGGCGAAGGCCGCGCAGAAGGAAAACAAAAGCCAGATCGGTGCCAAATCCGCGGACGGGTAGAAAACTGCCAGAATGATCAATCCTATCGCATCATCTGCGATGGCCAGCAGCAACAGGAACCGCACTGCCGGATGTCCGGCCCCAAAGACAATCCGCCCGACCAGATAGGAAAAGGCAATATCCGTCGCGGTTGGAATGGCCCAACCATTTGCCACAGCCGAATATGTTTCTGACCCCAGCGCAGCCGCCAGCCCCAGATAAACGGCAATTGGCCCGAACATACCGCCGGCGGTTGCAAAAAGGGGAGTGGCCGCCTTTTTACCACGCAATGAGCCGTTTTTCAGCACGACGGCTTCCCAAACTTCTTTTGCGGCAATGGCGAAGAACAGCGCCATCAAAACGTCATTGACCAGATAATGCAGGTCCATTTCGCGATGACCGTTGTGATAATGGCCAATGGGACCATCTTCCCAGATCTGGAAATGCACAAAGGCCTGGTAGCTTTGATTGTCGATATTAGCCCAGATCAGCGCGATCACAGCGCCCATGATCAGCAGAAGCGAGTTGTTGACCAGAAAATTCCAGACGCGATACATTTGGCAAATCCCTTCAACGTTGCCCTGCGCAGCCTTATGGGATTTCCCGCGCCGCAGCAACTGTGCGAAGCTGCGCCATGTGCTAGTTTCGCCCGCATGATCGCTCAAACACCTGAATCAGACCTNAACACGCGCATTTCTGCCTGCAAAATCTGCACGGATCGCTTNGCCGCCACGGCCACTGCCCATGCGCCGCGCCCGGTGGCGTGGTTTCGACCGGGCGCACGGGTCCTAATCGCGGGGCAGGCGCCGGGGATGCGGGTGCATAAATCCGGCAAACCTTTTGATGACCCGTCTGGGGACCGCTTGCGCGATTGGCTGGACCTGATGCCTGCGGAGTTTTATGATCGGACCCGCGTGGCCATCGTGCCGATGGCGTTCTGCTTTCCCGGCTACGACGCGCGCGGCGCAGACCTGACGCCGCCGCCGATCTGTGCGCAGACATGGCATGATGAGGTGATGCAGATGCTGGGTCAGATGCCTTTGACCCTGCTGGTTGGGGGGCATGCGCATCGCTGGCACATGGGTGTCAGGACCAACGTCACAGAGACTGTGGCAGGCTGGCGCAACCATGCGCCGCACCTCTTTCCCTTGCCCCACCCGTCCTGGCGCAATACCGGGTGGCTGAAGAAAAATCCGTGGTTTATGCAAGAGCTTCTGCCCGCCTTGCGCGCCCGTGTTCAGGAGGTTCTGGCATGACCGAGTCCACAGCGCTTGATCTCGCGCATGACGCTATGATGCAGGCAGAGGGCGAAGACGCCGCCCGCCTGCGGTTTTTCGCACAGCTTGCCGATTCCGAGCTTCTCCTGCTTCTCGAAGATGAGCCGCAGGGCGATGCGCTGACCCCGCAGCTGTTCGAGGTCGAGGAAGGC
>JABSSB010000190.1 GCA_013214715.1 Paracoccaceae bacterium
ACCATGAAATCAGATATGCTTTGTTTCGTGGATAATTGGGTTTTCATATAGCTGCGGATCCGGGTCTGTGCGTCTTCGGCCACGCCGCGTCCGGCCCCGCCGGTCAGGCCAATCAGGCTGACTTTGCGGGCGTCAAACACGGCATAGCCTGCCGATGGCTCGATCAGGGCGGCAGCGCCGGGCTGTTCAGTCATCAGCCGGTCAAAAGCGTCTTCGGCCATGGCATCAAGCTGGGCGCGCATCTCCTCCGGCGAGGTATCGGCGGCAAAGAGCGCGGCGGAATCGACCATTTCTTCGCTGACCTCGTCGCCGATGCGGTTGGCCTCTGTCCCGACAAAATCCGCGCCGCGCCCGATGGCCTGACCTGCGGCCTCTAAGCCTTCGCCTATGGCTTGTCCAATATCAGCGGCCCCTTCTTTAATGGAGCTCAGCAAGCCCTGCGCCGACAGCGGCGCAGTCATAACGATGAGAAGGACAAGAGCAGATCGAAACAAATTGTCCGTCACCTCAAACCTGTCAACAGATCCAAAGAGGCATAGCCATCGGGCAAAAGCCCGCTGGCCTGTTGGTACGCACGCACGGCTGCAATCGTCTTTGGTCCGATCCGGCCATCCACACCTTGTGTGGAAAAGCCCTGCGCCGTCAGGCGTTGCTGCAATTCCTTGCGTTCCGAAAATGTCAGAGCCCGGTCGCCACGCGGCCAGCTGCTCTGAATCTTCGGCCCGCCGGCGATCCGATCGGCCAGATGCCCGACGCCGATCACATAGGCATCGGCCGTGTTATAGCGTTCGATGACCTCAAAGTTGCGGAAGATCATGAAAGCTGCGCCGCGTCCACCGCCGGGCAGCAGGATCGAGGCTTTGCCATGGTTCGGCACGGCCCTTCCTTGCATGTCGCGGATGCCCAGACGCGCCCATTCACGCGGGTTTTTGGTGATCTCACGATCGGCCAGTGCATAATCGAAGCCCTGCGGCAGGCGCACTTCGACGCCCCAAGGCTGGCCTTTGACCCAGCCTGAACGTTTCAGATACGCCGCGGTTGAGGCCAGCGCATCACTGGGATCATCCGACCAGATATCACGCCGCCCATCCCCGGTGAAATCCACCGCATAAGACAGGTAGGAGGTCGGAATAAACTGCGTATGACCCATCGCACCCGCCCAGCTTCCGGTCATGTTGCGCGGGGCGGTGTCACCCGATTGGATGATCTGCAAGGCGGCGACCAGTTGTTCTTCAAAAAACGGGCCGCGCCGCCCGTCAAAGGCCAATGTCGCCAAAGAGCGGACCACATCATTATTGCCCCGAAACGTGCCATAGGCGCTTTCCAACCCCCAGACGGCTGCGACGATTTCCTTGGGCACGCCATAGCGCGTTTCGATCTGTTGCAGGGTGCGGCGGTGCGCCTCCAAGGCAGCGCGACCGTTGCGCACACGCGCGTCTGAGGCTGCGCTGTCGAGATAGTCCCAGATGGTTTTGGTGAATTCCGACTGGTTTCGGTCGCGGCGGATGACGTCGGGATCATAGCTGACCCCGGCAAAAGCGCGGTCGAGCACGTCGCTGCGAATGCCTTGGCCACGAGCGCGTAATTTGAAGGCGGTTACCCAATTGTCGAACCGTGCGTTGGCGCTGGCCATTTGCACCGGCGTCATCAGATGCGCAGGCCTGAGTTTGGGCACCAGATTGGCACCCGCCAGTTGGGTTGGTCCCGAAATCGCGACAGCGGCCACAAGCGCCGCACATGCCCATCGCATCATGATTGCCTGCCGTTCTTTTGCTCTACCTGTTTCCGTCAGTGTAGCGTAGATGGGCACAATCGAAAGCAGAGGTTTTGCATCGGCAAGGATTTGCCGCAGGCAGGGATCAGCGGCGGCGGCGGGCGACCTTGCGTTTGGTCTTGTCGGTTTTGCGTTTGTGCTTGACCAGCTTGCGTTTCGGGCTGCGCGATTTGCCACCCGGACGTCCGCGCGGCAGGGCGGTGTTTTCCAGCGCCAACAATTCCAACTCCAGCCCGCCGGTGACGGGCGCGGCCTCGACAATACGAACCGTGGCGCGTTGCCCGATGGATATGATGCGTCCGCTATCTTCGCCCATCAGCGTGCCCGCTTTGGCGTCGTAATGGAAAAACTCTCGCCCCAGAGAGCGCACCGGCACCAACCCGTCCGCGCCCGTATCGTCGAGTTTGACAAAAACCCCAAAGCGCGCGATGCCGCTGATCCGGCCGTCGCATTCATCGCCCACGCGTTCCGACAGATAGGCCGCGAGATAGCGATCTGTCGTGTCGCGTTCCGCCACCATGGACCGGCGTTCGGTGTCCGAGATATGCTGAGCCGTGTCGTCCAGCCCCTCGATCTCTTCTGGGCTGAGCCCATCCTTGCCCCAGCCATGGGCCGAGATCAGCGCGCGATGCACGATCAGATCGGCATAGCGGCGGATGGGCGAGGTAAAATGCGCGTAATTGGCCAGCGCCAGCCCGAAATGGCCGAAATTCTCAGCGCTGTAATAGGCCTGCGTCATCGAGCGCAGGGTCGAGATATTGATCAGTTCTGCGTCTTCAGTGCCAGCGGCGGCGTTCAGAAGTGCGTTCAGATGCCGGGTTTGCAGCACCTGCCCTTTGGCCAGCGTCAACCCCGCCGCCTGCGCCGTTTCACGCAGCGCGTCGAGCTTTTCGGTGCTGGGTTCCTCATGCACGCGAAACAGCAGCGGCGAGCGTTTGGCGATCAGCGTCTCAGCCGCGCAGACATTGGCGAGGATCATGAATTCCTCGATCAGCTTATGCGCGTCCAGCCGGTCGCGGAACTTGACCGAGCGGACCTGACCAGTGTCATCCAGTTCGATCCGGCGTTCGGGCAGGTCCAGCTCAAGCGGTTGGCGCGCCGTCCGAGCGGTGTGCAGCGCCTGATAGGCAGCGTAGAGGGGGCGGATGACATCGTCCATCATCGGGCCGGTGCGGTCGCTGGGTTGGCCGTCATGGGCGGCCTGCACCTCGCCATAGGTCAGCGACGCGGCCGAGCGCATGAGTCCGCGTAGAAAACGATGGTCGATCTTGTTGCCCTCGGCATCGATGCGGATGCGCACGGCCAGACAGGCGCGCGGGACGCCTTCATGCAGGGAACACAGATCGCCAGACAGCCGGTCGGGCAGCATCGGCACGACGCGGTCGGGGAAATACGTAGAGTTGCCGCGCTTGCGCGCCTCCCGATCGAGGGCGGATCCGGGCGTGACGTAATGCGCAACATCGGCAATCGCGACCCAGATGACATGGCCGCCTGGGTTTTTCGGGTCGTCATCGGGTTGCGCAAAGCAGGCATCGTCATGATCTCGCGCATCGGCCGGGTCGATGGTGACAAGCGGCAGATCGCGCAGGTCTTCGCGCCCTGAGAGGCCCGCCGGTTTGGCGCTGTCGGCCTCGGCCATGACGGCATCGGGGAAATCATCGGGGATGCCGTGCTGGTGGATCGCGATGAGCGACACGGCCTTGGGCGCGGCCGGATCGCCCAGCCGGGTCAGCACGCGGGCACGCGGCAGGCCCATGCGTGTTTTCGGGCCGGTCTGTTCGCCTTCGACCAATTCGCCATCTTTCGCGCCCAGCCGCGCGTTTTCGGCGACCAGCCATTCAAGGCTGGCAGATTTGTCGATCGGCACGATCCGCCCGCCCTCGGCGGTTTTGCGGAAGATGCCAAGGATCTTACGCGGGTTGGTGCCGATCCGGCGGATCATGCGGGCCTCATAGTGGTGCTCGCCACCGCCGTCGATCTTTTGCAGACGCGCCAGCAGCCTGTCGCCCGCGCCCAAGGCTGGGTCAGAGGCGCGCAGGACGAGGCGGATCACCGGTTCGACCCCTTCCCCATGCCATTCCAGCGGGCGGGCGATCAGGTCGCCATCCTCATCGGGGCCGCGCACCTGCAAGACACTGACCGGTGGCAGGCTGTCAGGGTCACGATAGCTGCGCTTGCGCTTTTCCAGATGGCCTTCGGCTTCAAGCTCCTTGAGGACGCGTTTCAGCTCAATCCGTTCGGCGCCTTTGATGCCGAAGGCTTTGGCGATGTCGCGTTTGGAGTTTTGGGTCGGATGGGCAGAGATCCAATCGAGGATTTCCGCCTTGGAGGGGATCTGTGCCATGCCTTCGGCGTAACATGCCAATCAAGGCGCGTCATTCCCAAAAGGCGCGCGGCGAGGCCGCGCACTGGCTATCTCGGGTCATCGCCTATGGCGCTGCCCCTCGGGTAGGCGCTGTGGGGCAGAGGACAGGGCAAGATCGGCAGCGGTGTCGACATCGGCAAGGGTGTCGATACGCGCGATGCGGTGGCGATGCAGAGGCGCAAGTGTGTCACTGAGCGCGTGCGGACTGGACCAGCGGACATGCGCAAAGAGGTTGCGCGGCAATGGGCGGCGCATGCCAACCAGCCAGTAGCCGCCATCGGGCGCGGGGCCAAACACCCCGTCATGGGTCCCCAGCGCCTGGAAGGCGTGCGCGATATGGCGCCGCGTGATGCCGGGAATGTCCGAGCCGATCAGGCAAACCGGGCCGGGGGGAGGCGCCTCCAGCATGCGCCGCATCCGATCGCCAAGATCACCGCGCCCTTGTGGCAGGCGGGGCAGATCGGAAGGCCAGAGGTGCCGGTTTTGGGTGGCCCGGTCCGGAGCGATGGCCAAGGTGATCTGCCAACGCGGGTCGCGTAGATTGCGCAAGAGGCGCGTCATCTGGTGACGATACCACCAAGCGGCCTCAACCCGGCCGATATCCCGCGCCAGCCGGGTTTTGACCCGGCCCGGGCGCGGTTGCTTGACCATGATGATCAGGCTGCGCCGCATCGGTCAGAGCGCGCGATCCATATCGCGGTGATCGATCCCGGCATCGTCATAGACCGGGCCAAAGGCGGTGAAGCCCAAACCCTCGTAGAACCCGATGGCCGAGACCTGCGCGCCCAGCACGGCCCGCGTGATCCCGTCATGACGGCAGGCTTCTTCCAGACAGGCGCGGATCAGACCCGCGCCCAGCCCAGTGCCACGGGCAGCTTGAGCGACGCAGACGCGCCCGATCTTGGCGCTGTCACCTTTCAGCAGGATGCGCGCCGCGCCCAAGACCCGCGCCCCGTCGCGGGCGATAAGGTGGATGGCGTCCGTGTGATCATGCGCGTCGCGCTCCAAGTCTTCTGGCACGCCTTGTTCCCGCACGAAAACGTCGTGCCGTATGGCCAGACAGGCGTCGATATCCTTGGTGGTTTCAATCGTGACACTCATGCGAAATAGCTTTGCAGGATGCGGGTATAGATGGATTTGAGTTGGTGGATCTGCGCGATCTCGACCCGTTCATCGACCTGATGCATGGATTGACCGACAAGGCCAAATTCCACCACCGGGCAGTGATCCTTGATGAATCGCGCATCCGATGTCCCGCCTGAGGTCGACAGTTCAGGGCACAGGCCGGTTTCAGCCTCGACCGCGTCGGCCACGATCCTCGACAAAGGGCCGGGTGGGGTCAGAAAGCTTTCGCCAGAGATCTTGATCTCCACGGCCACATCCACGTCAAACGCCTGCGCGACGCGATGTGCTTCGGCATTCAGCCAGTCCGACAGGCTCGCACCGGAATGGGTATCATTGAAACGTATATTGACCATGCCCGTGCAGCGCGCGGGGATGACGTTATTGGCCGGGTTGCCGGTGTCGATGCCAACCACGGCGAGGGTCGATGGATCGAAATGATCGGTGCCCTCATCCAACTTGTGACTGGCCAGCCGGTCCATCAGCCGCGCGATGGCAGGCACGGGGTTCTTGGCGCGATGCGGATAGGCGGCATGGCCTTGCACGCCGGTCACGGTAAACCATGCGGTCATGGACCCACGCCGCCCGATCTTCATCATTTCGCCCATGCGGGTGGGGCAGGTCGGTTCCCCCACCAGACAGGCCGTCATGGCTTCGCCTTCGGCCTTCATGTGGTCCAAAAGCGCGAGCGTACCGTCGATGGATGGGCCTTCCTCATCTCCGGTGATGGTCAGGACAACCGCGCCGTCAGGCGGCGTGTTGCGAACAAAATCCACAGCCGCTGCCGCAAAAGCGGCCACGCCCGATTTCATGTCACAGGCCCCGCGCCCATAAAGCCACCCCTCGCGCGTTTCGGCACCGAACGGGTCCACGCTCCAGGCATCGGCATCGCCAACCGGCACGACATCGGTATGCCCATTGAAGCCAAAGCTGCGCGCAGCGCCTTTGGCTCCCCAACGGGCAAACAGGTTGGACACACCGCCCCGGTCGGCGCGGGTACAGTCAAACCCGGCCTCGCTTAGCAGGGTTTCCAGCAGGACCAGCGCGCCGCCCTCTTCCGGCGTGACGGAAGGGCAGCGGATCAGATCAGCGCTGAGCGCGGCAGGGTCTGTGGTCATGTGGCCTCTCCAATCAAGTCTGTCACGGCACCGGACAGATCGGCGGGATGATGCAACGCACGGTTGGCGCCTTGCATTTCGGCGTCAGATCCATAGCCCCAAAGCGCGGCAATCACCGGCATGTCATTGGCCTGTCCAGCCTGCAAATCATGCGCCCGGTCGCCAACCATAACCGATTGCCCAGCCTCTTCGCCTGTTTCCGCCAAGGCCCGCGCCAGCAAGTCGGATTTACGGGCGCCAGTGCCGTCAAGCTCAGGCCCATATTCTGCCGTCAGATACTCAGCCAAACCCAGATGGGCGGTGATCTTGATTGCATAGGCTCGCGGCTTGGCCGTCATCAGGTAAAGCCGCCGGTTCTGCGCCTTCAACACATCCAGCGCGGCAAACACCCCATCAAATACCGGCGCGTCGAACATGATGGCGTGATAATGCGCACGATAGGCGGCCAGCGCAGTCTCGACATCCGCAACGCCCAGATGCGCGAACGTGTCGGATAAGGGCGGGCCGACATAGCGGCGCAGAGTGTCCACTTCGGGCACCGCCACGCCAGAGCGGTCCAGCGCATGTGCGATGGATGCAGTGATCGGCCGGGCGCTGTCGCTCAGCGTGCCATCAAGATCCAGAAACACCGCGCCCACGGCTCAAGCCTCGCCCTGATCATCGCCATAGAACGGGGTCATCTGTGCGACAATGACCGCGTTTTCATCCAAAGCCCGCTGCATCAGCGCGCGTTCATCCCCGTCGATCTCATGGCCCTGGGCCTCACGCTCGGCCAGCGTGCCATAGCCGGTGACATCCAGCGGGGCGAGGTCCGCCTGCTTCAGCACTGCCACCGATTCGCGCACGGCCTCGGCCTCATCCACGCCCGAGGCATAGATCATCAGCCCCGCGCCGCTGGCCCCATCGGGCAAGCCATCACCTGATTTGCGCCCGACCTGCACCAACAGCGTATACACCTGTTGCGGCTTTTTCGGCTTCTCGCCCATGGCTTGACCTTTCCTTACCGGCGGATCGCCCGGCCCAGAACAATCAGCAAGCAGGCTCCGCCAAAACCCACCACCCCCTGCGCCAGCCAGGTCTGCCGCGCCTCAAGCCCGACCACACTCAGCAGCCAATTGGCCAGCATCGCACCAATGATGCCGAGCAGGATGTTGGCAAACAAACCCGTATCGGCCCGCATCACCTTTGACGCGATCCAGCCCGCAAAGCCACCCATGATCAGGGCGGCGATCCAACCAATCCCCTCCATCAGTCGCGCAACAGTTCGTTGATGCCGGTTTTCGACCGGGTCTTTTCATCCACCCGCTTCACGATGACCGCGCAATAGAGGCTGACATTGTTTTTGGACGGCATCGAGCCTGCAACAACAACCGAATAGGGCGGCACTTCGCCATACATGACTTCGCCCGTGTCGCGATCAACGATCTTGGTAGACTGGCCGATAAACACACCCATGCCAAGGACGGAGCCTTCGCGCACAATCACGCCTTCAACCACTTCAGAGCGCGCGCCGATAAAGCAGTTGTCTTCGATGATCGTCGGGCCCGCCTGCATCGGCTCCAACACGCCGCCAATGCCAACGCCGCCCGACAGATGCACATTTTTGCCGATCTGCGCACAGGAGCCCA
>JABSSB010000191.1 GCA_013214715.1 Paracoccaceae bacterium
CCCTGCACATGACCGAGGCCATGTGTGGAGGGGGGGTCGATACCCTTCATCTCGCACAATAGACAATATAAATACACTGTTTGGGTGAGAGCGAGATGAGCCGCGACCGACTATCGTTTTCGTGCAGAGCGTGACGAAGACAAACACCACCAATTGCTTCTGCGGCTCACGAAAGATGGGTTTGAAATGACGACGCGCCCCAATCAGCCATTTGATGAGACAGCCAAATCCTTTTTCGAACGCGACTGGCCTGCATGGCTGACCGGCGGCATCTACGATCTGGCAGATGGGGGTGATGAGCGGTGGTGAATGTCTCGTCCTCCCGCGTGGTCGCCATCGGTGAAGCGATGATCGAAATGGCTGTGACCCCGGATGGCAGCTATCGCCGCAGCTTTGCCGGGGACACGTTCAACACGGCTTGGCACATGGCGCAGGTGCCCAATGCAGGTTTGCAGGTTGGTTTTCTGACCGCGGTTGGACTGGATGCTGTGTCCGATGCTTTCGTCCAAGAACTTGGGGCGGATGGTATGAGCACCACATCCATCGCCCGTGTGCCAAATCGCAATATGGGGCTTTATATGATCGAGCTCGACGGGGTTGAGCGCAGCTTTCAATATTGGCGCGAGAATTCTGCCGCGCGTTTGCTGGCCGAAGACGCTGCATGGTTGGAAGATGCCCTTGCCAGCGCGGGTCTCATCCATTTGTCCGGGATCACTCTCGCCATTCTGTCTCCAGACGCGCGAGAGAGACTGCTTGCGGCTTTGACACGGGCGCGGACCAATGGAGCGCGCGTGTCTTTTGATCCGAATGTCCGCCCACGCCTTTGGGCTTCACAAGGTGAAGCCCGCTCGGCCATGCAGATGTTTTTGCAGGTCGCTGACATCGCGCTTCCCAGTTTTGACGATGAAGCCACCCTTTGGGGCGATCCGACCCCAGCAGACACCGTGCAGCGCCTTGCCGGTCTGGGCGTTACAGAGATCATCGTCAAAAACGGTTCAGGCGATGTTGAAGCTTGGGCTGACGACAAGGGGTTTTGTTTCCCAACCCCAGTCGTCAGCGACATTCGCGATACGACCGGAGCGGGTGACGCATTCAACGCAGGCTATCTGACAGCGCGAATGAAAGGGCGCAGTCAACGCAGCGCCATCGGCTTTGGTCAACGCATTTCGGCTTCGGTTCTGCGCCATTTCGGGGCGCGCATGCCCAAATCGGATGTGCCCGCGCTGCCCGACTAACTTTGTCTAATCGCTCTGGCGCGGCTCGGGGCCGCACGATATGCCCGTTGCACGAGGTTCTATAGCCAGGTCAGAAGCCCCCATGCCGCATCAGATCGCCATTGGCCCCAATCTGCGCAAATCCGCCTATTTCGAGGCGACGTTGCGCGCGGGGGGCAAAAGTTTTTCAGTCTATAACCACATGCTGATCCCGAGCCATTTTGGTGACCCAGAAGCCGAATATGACCGGCTTTTGAACGGCGTTGTGATGTGGGATGTGGCCGCGCAACGTCAGGTCGAACTGGCTGGTCCAGATACTGGCCGTCTGGCGCAATATCTGACGCCCCGTGACCTGAGCAAGGCGTGCATCGGCCAGGGCCGATATGTGCCGCTTTGTGATCATGACGGCTGGCTGATCAACGATCCGGTGCTTCTGAAGCTTTCAGAAGATCGCTATTGGCTCTCGGTCGCGGACAGCGACATTCACCTTTGGGCCGCCGCCATCGGACGCGAACGGGGGTGGAATGTGCAGATCCGTGAACCGGATGCGTCTCCGCTGGCCATTCAGGGACCGCGTGCCGGAGATGTGGCGGAAAGCCTTTTTGGGTCTTGGGTGCGGGATCTGACTTATTTCGGTTTCGCAGAAACCCGCCTTGACGACATTCCATTGGTGTTGGCGCGGTCTGGCTGGTCAAAACAAGGCGGGTATGAACTTTATCTGACCGACAGCAGCAAAGGAGATGCTCTTTGGGATCGCGTAGCCCAGGCTGGGGAGCCTTTTGGCATTGGGCCCGGCGCCCCCAATGACAGTGAGCGCCTGGAAAGCGGGTTGATTTCATACGGGGCTGATATGCGGTGGCAAACCCACAAGGCGACCCCGTTTGAGATGGGATTGGGCGCGATGGTCAATCTGGGGGCGGGGCATGATTTCGTCGGCCGCGCGGCGTTGCAACGCCTTGCCGATGCGCTGCCTGCACGCGTGCGGATAGGGGTGTTTCTGGACGGTCAACCGCCGCTACCGGGTCACAGCGTGGACATGCTCAAAGACGGTGCAACGATTGGCCATGTCAGCGAATTTGCCTATTCGCCGCGCTTGCGCCGCATGATCGGCGTCGGTTTGGTTCAGGCCAGTTTGGCCCAGGACGGTCTGGCCGTTCATATCGCCTTAGGTCAAGACAAGGTCGGTGCACAATTGA
This sequence comes from Paracoccaceae bacterium, assembly GCA_013214715.1. GTDB lineage: Bacteria > Pseudomonadota > Alphaproteobacteria > Rhodobacterales > Rhodobacteraceae > JABSSB01. The sequence continues at coordinate 2,411 of JABSSB010000191.1, forward strand.
CACCGCTACCCTTCAGCATGCCCTGAGCCGTATCAGGTAAAGGTCAGAACGCCATCTTCAATCTTGCCATGGCGGATCGACATCATGTCGGCGATATAATTCTCATAGTTCTTCCACGGTCGCGTATCGGATGTCTGCGGCAGCTTGGTTTTCGCCCGCTGCAAATAGCCCGAGGTCAGACTGACCAAAGGCACATTGCCATCTGCGGGTCCGTCCAGCACGGGCATTACCACCTCGGCCCCTTTGTCTTGCGCGTAATTGACCATGCGGCAGACGAAATCGGCCGTCAGATCCGCTTTCAGTGTCCATGATGCGTTTGAATAGCCAAAGATCACCGCAAAATTGGGCACGTTCGATAGCATCATGCCGCGATAGACCATGTGATCCGACGGCGTTAGAGGCACATCATCCACCGAAGCCTCAATGCCGCCCAGAAACTGGATCTGCAGCCCGGTGGCGGGCACGATAATGTCCGCCTCGATCACCTCGCCGGATGTTGTTGCAACACCATTTTGCGTGAACCGCGCAATCTGGTCCGTCGCAATGCTGGCCTTGCCGCTTTTGATGGCCTCATAGAAATCGCTATCCGGGATCAGGCATAGGCGTTGGTCCCAGGGGTCGTAGGAGGGGTTGAAATGGGTGTCCACGTCAAAACCGTCGGGCAACTCCTGCATGGCCATTTTCCGCAGGAAAGCGCGCATCTTGTCGGGCTTTTTCTTGGCAGTGTTCCAGATGTAAATGCTCAGCAGAATGTTCTTGATCCGCGCCAGCTTCCACGCGGCTTTCCACGGCAGAAGACGGTTGACCCATTTGGCAAACCCGTCTTCGCCCGGGCGTGATAGAATGTAGGTCGGAGAGCGTTGCAGCATCGTCACATGCGCTGCCGTTTTGGCCATGCTGGGCACGATCGTCACCGCTGTCGCCCCTGACCCGATGACCAGAACCTTTTTCCCGGCATAGTCAAGATCGTCCGGCCAGTGCTGCGGATGCGCGATCTGCCCAGTATACTCCTCATATCCCTCCCATTCGGGCAGGTAGCCTTGCTCGTAATTGTAATAGCCCGTGCAGGACGAGACGAATTTGGCCTCGACCTCATATGGCTCACCGCCTGCCGGTTCGACGGTCGCGTGCCAGCGCCGGGTCTGGGACGACCAGTTCAGTCGCGTGATGCGGTTTTGCAATCGGATCTGATCCCGCAAGCCGTAGTCATCAATCGTGTCGTTCAGATAGGCCAGAATATCCTGGCCGGGTGCGATATCCTTGGCCGATTTCCACGGCCGGAACTTGTAGCCGAAGGTGAACATGTCACTATCAGAGCGGATGCCGGGATATCGGAACAAATCCCATGTGCCGCCGATCCTTTCGCGTGCTTCGACAAGGATAAAGCTTTTATCCTTGCACGTCTGGGTCATGTGGCAGGCCTGTCCGATGCCGCTCAGACCTGCACCGATGATCAGAAGATCGGTTTTTTCTACTCTCATATCGTCCTGCGCCCCGCTTTAACCTTCCGTTACGCAACACTTGAAATTACCCTGGGCCAAGGCAAGTATTCCGCGACGTTGCGGAGGAGAAGAACGCTATGTCTGTCCTTGGAAGCATATTGCTGCTGGTTGTGGCCTTGGCGTTGGGTGTGACAGTGATCACCCAGCTTGTCGGCAGTTCTGCCGCTGCGGCAAGCCCACGACGGGGTAAGATGACCACATTGTCAGGAGGCAAGATCCATTGGTTCGACGATGGCGCAGGGCTGCCCATCGTGATGATCCACGGACTTGGCGGCAATCTGAACAATTTCACCTACGCGCTGACCAAAGAGCTTTCGGGGGAGTTCCGCACCATCGCGATTGACCGGCCCGGCTGCGGATGGTCCGAACGCGACGGGCCCGCCCAAGCCAGCTTGCCAGAGCAGGCGCGTATGATTGCTGAGTTCATCAAGGCTGAAGGGTTGGGGCAGCCACTTGTTGTCGGGCATTCGCTCGGTGGGGCAATTGCCGAGGTGCTGGCCCTGAACCATCCCGATCAGGTCGGGGCGCTGGCTCTGTTGTGCCCGGCCACAAACAGGGTTGAGGTCTTGCCAAAGGCGTTCAAGGGGATCGACATTCCAAAGCCGGCTTTGATTCCGGTCATCGGGCATTCCTTGGCCGGAGCGATGTCTGTTTTGACCGAAAAGCAGGTCTTTGCCGAAGTGTTCAAACCCGAACCCATCGCGCCGGAGTTTCTTGAGCGTGGCGGCGGCATGCTTGGCCGTCGCCCCGCCAGCTTTATCGCGGCAGCGCAGGATCTTGCGTATAGCCGGGCCAGCGTGGACGATATTCTGGGACGCGAAGCTGAATTGACGCTGCCAATTGGCGTTCTTTATGGCGCGGTGGATAATATCCTTGATCCAGACCATCACGGTAAAAGCTTCGCGGACAAGACCGGGGCGACCTATGAAGAACTACCCGATCGCGGGCACATGATCCCGTTGACCGCGCCTAAAGACTGCGCCGATTTCATTCGCAAGATTGCGGCTAGGCTGTCCGGCTGACCCGGTATGCTTTCGTTGCGATGAGATCGGAAATAGGCCGCATTTGCCTCGATACGTCGTTGCGGAGCTGACCCAACATGGCGTCATCGTTTTTTACAAACTCAATGAACATCTGGTTGAGATTGTTGAACACAACCTGTCCCAAAGCCACGGGATCGATCTCGCCCCGAACGTCCCCGCGATCTTGCAACGAAAGGATCATATCGGTGACCTGTGCTGCGAGCCTTTGGTCCAGCTCGCTATAGCGCCGCCCGTTTGGCGTGGATGAGGCTTCGATCGACAACGCCATCGCGCTGCGCCACATTTCTTTCGACAGATAGTTCAACGAATGGTCGAAATAGCTGAAGATCAGCGCGCAAAGCGCGTCATGCACATCAGCCGGAGGCGCCGCGACGAGCCCTTTCCCCGAGGCCAAAACCTCTTCGACCTCCATAGCAACGGTCGCGATCAGGATGTCGCCCTTGCTTCGGTAGTAATTATAGACCGTACCGACCGACACCTCTGCAGCCTCGGCCAGATCCTCGATTCGCACGGAATGATAGCCACGCGCCCCGAATTGGCTCACAGCTGCCTGCAAAATACGCTTTTCACGGTCTGCTTTTTGTTTTGCGCGCAGTCCAGCCATGATCCCCCGGCAAAAAATTTAAATCGGTGTCAAAAATATAGTTGATTACAAAAGTGAAGAAGTTCAACTTTTTTCGTAGCGAGTGATGCGCGCGGAGGGGGTGTGCGTCAAAATCCAAGGGGGAGAATCCACATGACCCGGAAATCTGCACTTTTTCTGACCACAGCGGCGTTGGGCCTGACAGGCGGCGCAGCATGGGCTGACAGCGAACTTAATGCGCTTGTCTGGTGTGACCACACTGATCCGTCTTTGATCGAGCCGTTTGAGGCCGCGCATAACGTTAAGGTCAACCTGCGCGAATATGAGGGCACTGGCGCGGCGCTGGCCCTGCTAGAGCAATCGCGCCCGGGTGATTGGGATGTTCTGGTGATCGACGGTATCGACGTGTTCCGCGCGGTCGAAGCCAACATGCTTGCTCCGCTCGATACGGCCGTGCTGCCAATGGAGGACGTTTTCTCTGAGGTGGTGATGGCGGAAAACAACACGATTGATGGCGTGACCTATGCCGTTACCGAAAAGTTCGGCTACAACACGATTTCTTACAACTCGGCCAAGGTCGATGAGGCGGATATGCAAAGCCTCTCGACCGCCTGGTCCGATAAATATGCGGGCCGTATCTCGATTTATGATTATTACCTGCCGGTGATGGGCCTAGCGGCCATTGCGCAGGACATCGCAACGGCCGACCTTGTGGGAGAAGATCTGATTGTGATCGACGACGTTCTCAGCACGATGCGGTCCAATGCGGCGTCGGTGGCAGGCGTCGTGGCCGCCCAGACTGCGCTGGCCACTGGTGAGGTCGACATTGTTGTCGGCGGTGGAGAATGGCTGACGGCCGTTCTGGCCGAAGAACAGCCCGAACTGACATGGACCATTCCGCAAGAGGGCGCTGTGCGCTGGGCGCAGTCCATTGGCGTGGTCGAAGGCACCGAAAACCCCGATCTGGCGATGGAGTTCATCAAATATATCATGAGCCCGGAGGGACAGGCGCGCTTGGCGACGTCTTCCTGCTTTTGGGGGATGCCCGCAAATGCCAAGGCCGGGGATGTTTTGACCGACGCGCAGAAAGCGACGCTGCGCTGGGACAACCAGCCCGATTATCTGGCGCTGACGCAGCTATACCCGGCGCCGGATGCTGATCTGGACATCGAAATGCAGGATCTTTGGCTGGCAACTCTGCAGCAGTGACCGGACAGGGCCAGACCCGTCAGGGCTGGGGGTTTGTAACCCCGGCCCTGATTTGGACAGTCGCGTTTTTCATCATCCCCTTCCTTGTAATGGGGGCGATGAGCCTTGCCACAATGCAAGGCCGCACTTTGATCTGGGGTCTGTCGCTTGAGAATTTTGCCGAGATTTTTGAAAAGGCCTATATCCGGCAGGCGTTTCTCGTGTCTTTGGAGATCACGCTGACGGTCACGCTTGTATCCGTCGTTTTGGCTTACCCGTTGGCTTGGATCATCGCTTTTCGTGTCCCGCCGCGCTGGCAGCGGCTGGCGCTCTTGCTGGCGGTGCTGCCGTTCTGGACCTCATATGTTGTGAGGTCTTACGCCTGGCTGCTCGTGTTGGCGCGCGAGGGTATGGTCAATCAGGCCATGATGGGCATCGGCCTGATTTCCGAGCCGCTGACGCTGGCCAATACCCGCTTTGCCACGGTGACCGGCTTTGTGCATTTCTTTGTCATGCTGCTGACGCTGACAATCTATGCCAATTTGATCCAGCTCTCTCCAAACTATCGCCGCGCCGCGATGGATCTTGGGGCCTCCGCGTTCCAGACCTTCCGACATGTGGTTCTGCCGTTGACATTACCGGGCGTTGTGACCGGGGCGTTTTTGACCTTTGTGCTGTGCATCGGAGATTACGTGACCCCACAGATTTTGGGCGGCAATACCGAACTGACAGTGCCGCAGATCATCATGGTCCAGCTTGGCCGACGGGCGGATTTTCCGCTGGCCTCCGCTTTGGCGATTTTGCTGATGGCCATTGTGACGCTGGCCTATCTGGCGTCTGCCCGCTGGTTGAGGCTAGACAGGCTATGACCCGCATCCTGCCCTGGCTTTATCTGATTGCCGCCTTTGCGTTCATCTATCTGCCTGTCGGCACCTTGGTGCTGTTTTCGTTTCAGGGCAGCACTTTGCCTGTTCCGCCCTTCGATGGACCGTCTTTGGAATGGTATGATGAAGTTCTGGGCGATGACGATCTGACCGAAGCGCTGGGAAATTCGCTTCTGGTTGCGCTGGGGTCGTCCGCCGTGGCGGTCAGCCTCGGCTTTTTCGCCGCTTACGGTTTAGCTCG
>JABSSB010000192.1 GCA_013214715.1 Paracoccaceae bacterium
GGTTTTGACCCCGGCCTGCCATGGCTCGCTCAAATTGCCAAAAAAGGGTTAACAAGCCCCAACCGCAGCGTGCGCTGCCGTAGGGCGGGGTTTACCCCGCCATATCCTGACCCAGCGGCGGGGTGAACCCCGCCCTACACGGGTGGCTCAGGTCAGAGGCCCAAAGCCTCGCGCACCTCTGCCATGCGCGAACGGGAGACCGGCACCTTGGTCAGCGCGCCTGTCTCTTCGAAATAGCATGTCCCGGTATCCTTGTGCCGCTCAAACCGCGTCACATGGGCCGGGGCGATCAGGTAGGACCGGTGGCAGCGCAGCATGCCCGCCGAAGCGAGCCGTTTTTCCGCCTCTGATATCGACCAGGGACAAAACAGCTTTTCATCCCCGAGATAGAGCACCGTGTAATGCCCTTCTGCCCGGATCGCTGCCACCTGGCTGCGCGCGGCAAAATGGGTATGGCCGTCTTTTTCATAAGGAATGCCCGCCGCGCCATCGGGGTCCGGGGCCGGAGTGGCCAGGGCCAGGTCTGCCGCGGTCTCCTCTGCCTCGGGTTCGATGAAACTGACACCTGACAGAAGGAAAGCCCCGCAGATGACAAAAGCCGCCACGGTGACGCCCATCGCCAATATCTCTTTGGACATGGCCGGCCCCGCGCCGCCGATATCATTGCCAATGGTAAAACCGGTCAGCGCAATGGCCACGAAATGCACCGACACCACTGCTGCCGCAAAGCCGATCGTGCCAATCAGGATCGAGCGTTTGGAGCGCGTGTCATAGGCCACCCAAATCGCCACAATCGACAGGACAATCGCCGCCACCAGGGCCAGAGCATAATCGAACGCACCATTCACCGGACGACACAGGCGCATGCCCGCCATGCCGATGAAATGCATCAGCACGATGCCCGTGCCGACCAACGCACCGGCAATGACAATCTCCCGCAGGCCCCTCGGTCGAAAATGCAGCACCAGCAGTGCCAGCCCAACCACAAGGATCGCCGCAAGCGCCGAAATCAACGTGATCAGCGGATCATAATAAAAAAGGATCGGCAGTTGCATTCCCAGCATGGCGACAAAATGCATCGACCAGATGCCGCCCCCCAAGGCCACGGCCGCCAGGGCCACGAGAAGTTTACGCTGTGCCACAGGACGCCTCGACGCGCCCTGCGTCAGCGACAGGCCCGTGAAACCGGCCATTAAGGCCACGGCAAACGATGCCAATACCAGCCACGGATTGTGGGTGAGATCCAACAACTCCAAGGCATGTCCTCCCATTTGGAAGGCAATCTAGCGGGCAGGCGCGACTGCTTCAATCCGCGGCAGCGTCAATCTCGCGTGACATGCCCCGCCCCGCCATGTCCCAGATTGCATCCAGATCGAGATGATCCGCCACATGGCTGGCCAGATCGTCCAGAACAGCCGAGACCCCGGCATCATAGGACAGACCCGACGGTGCGGCGCCAAGGCTGTGCAGAAAGGCCGCTCGAAAGGCATCCTGCCGGAACATCCCGTGCAAATAGGACCCGCTGACCAGCCCATCGGCCCGGATGGCGCCGTCGACCCGGTCGCCAAGATCCGCAAAAGGCCGCGCGCAATCGGGGCCCTGCGTGCGTCCGATATGGATCTCATAGCCCGTCATCGCGCAGCCCGTGGGCAGATGCGTGGCGGCGCAGTCGGTCAGGCTCTTGTGAGGGGTCATCACAGTCTCGATATCCAGCAATCCAAGACCGGGGGTTTCTCCGGGCGGGCCTTCGATCCCATCCGGGTCGATCACGCGCCGCCCCAGCATCTGATAGCCGCCACAAATACCCAGAATACGTCCGCCGCGCCGATGATGCGCGCGCAGGTCGATATCCCAGCCCTGATCGCGCAGGAAGCGCAGATCACCCCGCGTCGATTTCGATCCGGGCAGGATCACCAAATCCGCATCCCCCGGAAGCGCCTGTCCAGCCTGCAACATCACAAGTTCCACGCCCGGCTCCTGGGCGAGGGGATCCAGATCGTCGAAATTGGCGATGCGTGACAGGGTCAGGCACACGATCTTCACGCCCGACCCCGATCCGGAGCGAATATCCAGAGCGTCTTCGGCAGGCAGCTTCCAGGCATCGGCAAACCAGGGCAGCACGCCCATGCCGGTCCAGCCGGTTCGGTCGGCAATGGCCTGATAGCCATCGTCAAACAACCGGGTGTCGCCGCGGAATTTGTTGATCATGAACCCGCCAATCATCGCAGCATCATCCGGTGCGATCACCGCCTGAGTGCCGATGATCTGCGCGATGACGCCCCCCCGATCAATGTCACCCGCCAACAGAACCGGCACTTCGGCCGCCCGGGCAAAACCCATATTGGCAATGTCCCCGGCCCGCAGATTGATCTCGGCCGGGCTGCCGGCCCCCTCGATAATCACCAGATCATACGCCGCGCGCAGCCGGGCAAAGCTATCCAGAACGGCGCCCATCAGTTTCGGCTTCAACGCCGCATATTCCATCGCCTTTGTCGTGGTCATGCGCTGCCCCTGCACCACAACCTGCGCCCCGGTTTCGCTTTCCGGCTTCAACAGAACGGGGTTCATATCCGTTGCAGGCGCCAGCCCGCACGCCAAAGCCTGCAACGCCTGCGCGCGCCCGATTTCGCCCCCGTCTGTGGTGACGGCTGCATTGTTGGACATGTTCTGCGGTTTGAACGGCGCGACCGTCACCCCTCGCGACCGAAACGCCCGACAAAGCCCGGCAACCAACAGGGATTTGCCAACATTCGACCCGGTGCCCTGGACCATGAACGCCCGGCTCATCTTGCAGTCCGGGAATATAGGTTGCGCTGCCTCCGCCGCCTGACGGCGGCGCCCCCAGAGGATTTTTTGAAGAGACGAAACACAGGAGTATCCGCTTTCTTCTCTTCAAAAATACCCTCGCCGAAGGCCCGCGCCGAAGGCGCGTTTGGATTGAATTCGACACCGGGCTGTGTCTCGATCTCATTGCGGAACAAGTGTTTTACAGATCTCATTTCGGTGACAAGGTCGGCCAGCTCAAGAAGCTTGGGTTTGGCGTTGCGTCCGGTGAGGCAGACATGGGTCATCTCGGGTTTTTCGTCTTTCAGAAAGGCCACAACCGCGCCGATATCAAGGTAATCATAGCACAGGGCAATGTTCATTACGTCCAGCGGCACAAAGCGCATGTTCGGTGTCAAGATCATCCCAAAGCCAGAGGAAGGCTTGCCCTTGCAGGACACTGTATGACCCATGATCAGGCCTTTTTTCGCCGATCTTGCTTTCCAACATCCTGTCTCGAGCGGGTTTGAGTTGCGGCATCCACTCCTTCTGGCAGGCGTTGATGTCACTACTGCTGTCCATGCGCTTTCCCCTGTTCGCCAATGGCCATGCGCCCCCTGGTGCCAAAGGTGAAATGCGAAACTGGCGCAAGGTCAAGTCCATCGGCTCTTTTCGTTCACAGCGGGCAGGCTGGCTTTGGCACGAGCCGGCTCCGGTATCTGTCTGAAATCCCGGCTGGCCGGCGCCGGAAAGCGAAACATGGCGGAGCGATATGAAAACGGCGCGGCGTAGGGCGGGATTCACCCCGCCATTTGGTCAGGCAGGGCGGCGGGGTAAACCCCGCCCTACGCTGTCCTATCCGGCGGAGGCCAGCAATTCGCGGGTATAGCCAGCCTGTGGTGCGTCAAAAATCTGCTCGGCGCTGCCCGCTTCGACCACGTCACCCGCGCGCATCACCATGATCTTGTGCGACATTGCGCGCACCACTTTCAGGTCATGACTGATGAACAGATAGGCCAGCCCATGCTTGGCCTGCAAATCGCGCAGCAGATCGACGATCTGCACCTGCACCGTCATGTCCAGCGCCGAAGTCGGCTCATCCAGCACCAGCAGCTTGGGCCGCAGCACCATCGCCCGCGCAATCGCAATGCGCTGGCGCTGGCCGCCGGAAAACTCATGCGGATACCGATCCATCGCCGCCGGGTCGAGCCCGGTTTCCGCCATCACCTCTGCCACCAGATCACGCGGCGCGCGCTGCGGATCGACCTTGTGGATCGCCAGCCCTTCGGAAATGATCTGCTCGCAGGTCATGCGCGGGCTGAGAGAGCCAAACGGGTCCTGAAACACGATCTGCATATCCTTGCGCAGACGCCGCAGCTCACGCGTGGGCAATTGGCGGATATCCTGCCCGTCAAAGCTCATCACCCCTTGGGACGCGATCAGTCGCATCAGCGCCAGCGCCAAAGTCGTCTTGCCCGAGCCGGATTCGCCCACAATGCCCAGCGTCTCACCCGCGCGGACGCTGATCGTGGCGTCATTGACGGCCTTTACATGACCCACCGTGCGTTTCAGCAAGCCACGCTGGATCGGGAACCAGACCCGCAGGTGATCAGTGCGCGCAATTTCGGGCGCCTGATCCGGCACTGGGGCCGGGCTGCCCGACGGTTCGGCCGCCAGCAACATCTGCGTATAGGGGTGGCGCGGATTGGTGAAAATGTCGGCCGTGGGGCCGGTTTCGACAATCTCGCCATCCTTCATCACACAGACCCGGTCCGCAATGCGCCGCACCACGCCCAGATCATGGGTGATGAACAAAAGCCCCATCCCTTCAGAGGCTTTCAACTCGGCCAGAAGTTCCAGAATTTGCGCCTGAATCGTCACGTCGAGCGCGGTGGTCGGCTCATCCGCGATGAGGATATCAGGGCGGTTGGCCAGCGCCATTGCGATCATCACCCGCTGCCGCTGCCCGCCGGAGAGCTGATGCGGATAGCTGTCGAGCCGGCTTTCCGGGTCCCGGATGCCGACCTTTGTCAGCAATTCGATGATCCGCGCGCGCACCGCATCGCCCGTCAGGCCCTGATGCAGGGTCAGCGATTCCGCCAACTGCTTATAGAGCGTGTGCAAAGGGTTGAGTGATGTCATCGGCTCCTGAAAGATAAAGCTGATATCATTCCCGCGCACCTTGCGCAGCAGCTTTTCATCCGCCGTGACCATTTCCTGCCCGTCATAGGTGACAGAACCACCGACGGTCGCGCTTTCGCCCAGCAGCGACACGGTGGACAGCGCGGTGACCGATTTGCCCGACCCAGATTCGCCCACCAGCGCAACGGTTTCCCCACGGTCGACGGTGAAGGACACGCCCTTAACCGCCTGCGTGCTGACCCCGTCCTGCTGAAAGGCGACGGTTAGGTTTTTCACTTGCATTAGTGCCATGTTAGCTTGTCACCCCAATGCCCAGCATAATGAGGCTCCAGATAGCTGCTGCATGTATCCAGCCTTTCAAGCGCGGGGAGATCTGTCGCCGCTGTACCAAGCGCAAGGCAGTCACGACCAACACCGGCGGCGTCAATGGATAGGCTATCGTCCCGTACATGGCCCCAAACCAAAACGCCTCCCAATTTATCGGTCCGCTCGGAGGGCTGGCAATACGTGTCATTTCGAAGATCGGCAAAACCCAGAGTACCGCTGAGATGGTAAGTGAAACCGCCACGAGCAGCCCTATTGCGGGTAGTCTTCCGTCGATCCTTGCACTTGTCATGAGAAGGTCTTTCGCGGGTCGAACGCGTCGCGGATTCCTTCGAAGATGAAGACCAGCAGCGACAGCATGATGGCAAAGGTAAAAAACGCCGTAAACGCCAGCCAAGGCGCTTGCAGGTTCTGCTTGGCCTGCAAGGTCAGCTCTCCCAATGAGGGCGCAGAAGACGGCAGGCCAAAGCCCAGAAAATCCAGCGAGGCCAGCGTCCCGATCGTGCCCGTCACGATAAAGGGCAGCATGGTCAGCGTCGCCACCATCGCATTGGGCAGCATATGGCGGAACATGATGGTCATATTGCCCACGCCCAGCGCCTTGGCCGCGCGGACATATTCAAGGTTGCGCGCACGCAGGAATTCGGCCCGGACCACGCCCACCAGCGCCGTCCAGCTAAAGAGCACCGTCAGGAACACCAAAAGCCAGAAACTTCGCCCCAGAATCGCGAACATGATGATGATGATGTATAACGACGGGGTGGCGGACCAGATCTCGATGATGCGCTGGAAAATCAGATCAAGCCAGCCGCCGAAATAGCCCTGCACCGCGCCCGCGAAAATCCCCACCAAAGAGGCCACGCCCGTCACGATCAGCGTGAACAGGATCGACAGGCGGAAGCCATAAATCACCCGCGCCAGCACGTCGCGCTTGGTGTCATCAGTGCCCAGCAGGTTCTGCCCGTTGGGCGGTAGCGGCGCCGCGCCGGGGCGGTCCACCGTGGTGGTGTAGGAATAAGGGATTGGCGGCCAGATCATCCAGCCTTTTTCAACCTTGACCCCATCGACGGTGCCTGTGGCCTCGACCTCTTCGATGATGCCTTCGGGATCGTCGAAACACATATCCTGCCCGCCCGAAATGATCAGGCATTGCACCTCGGGGTCGCGATAGATGGCTTCGGTCCGGAAATCACCGCCGAAGGTTGTTTCAGGGTAAAAGTTGAAGATCGGCGTGAAATACTCCCCGCGGTATTGCACCACGATGGGTTTGTCATTGGCGATGAACTCGGCAAAGAGCGACAGGCCGAACAGCACCGAAAAGATGATCAGCGACCAGAAGGCGCGGCCATTGCGGCGGAAATTCCGCCAGCGGCGCGCGTTGAGCGGGGAGAGTGCCATCAGCCTTCCCTCTTTTCAAAATCAATGCGCGGATCGACCAGCACATACATCACATCCGACACAATGCCGACGACCAGCCCCAAGAGGCCAAAGATGAAAAGCGTGCCGAAGATCACCGGGTAATCACGGGCGACCGCCGCCTCGAACCCCAATCGGCCCAACCCATCGAGCGAGAAGATCGTTTCGATGATCACCGAGCCCGAGAAGAACACCCCAATGAACACCGCCGGAAAGCTCGCGATCACGATCAGCATCGCGTTGCGGAAGACATGACCATAAAGCACCTTGCGCTCTTCCAGCCCTTTGGCACGGGCGGTCATCACATATTGCTTCTTGATCTCATCCAGAAAACTGTTCTTGGTCAGCAGCGTCAGCGTGGCAAAGGCCGAAATCGTCAAGGCCAGAACTGGCAGGGTAATGTGCCAGAAATAGTCCCCGATCTTGCCAATCAGGCTGAGGTCTTCCCAATTATCCGAGGTCAGCCCCCGCAGCGGGAAGATCTGGTAATAAGACCCGCCCGCAAACAGCACCAGCAGCAGGATCGCAAAAAGAAACCCGGGTATCGCATAGGCCACGATGATCGCGCCGGAGGTCCAGGTATCAAAGCGCGACCCGTCGCGCACCGCTTTGCGAATGCCCAGAGGGATCGACACCAGATAGGCAATCAGTGTCGCCCAGAGGCCCAGCGTGATCGACACCGGCATCTTTTCCAGCACCAGGTCAGTCACCGAGATCGAGCGGAAATAGCTTTCGCCGAAATCCAGCCGCATATAGTTCCAGAGCATGGTCAGGAAGCGTTCCAGTGGTGGCTTGTCAAAACCGAATTCCCGCTCGAGCTCTTCGATGAAATCCTGCGGCAAGCCGCGCGCGCCCGCATATTGCGAATCTCCTCCGCCGACATCCTGATCGACATCGCCGCCACCGCCGGAAATGGTTTCAAACACATCTCCGCCGCCTTCATACTGGGCGATGATCTGTTCGATCGGACCGCCCGGGACGAATTGCACCAGCGTGAAATTGATGATCATGATCCCCAGCAGCGTGGGGATCACCAACAGCAGGCGTCGAAGTATATAGGCAGCCATGGGGCGGGGTTACCTCAGCGCGCCTTCGGCCTTCAGGGCGGCCTCTTTCTCGGCGTTGATCCACCACAGGTCTTCGACCCCCAGCGTGTAGGGCGGCAGGTTTGCGGGATG
>JABSSB010000193.1 GCA_013214715.1 Paracoccaceae bacterium
AGATGGGCTGGATGGCCTGCCGGCTGCAAGCCTTGATGCACTGAAATGCGCAGAAATCGTCATGGGGCCAGTGCGGCCTTTGCGCTTCGGCATCGGTGCGGTAGGTGTCGTTGCCTTGTGTGGACAAAAGCGTGGCATAGCCGTTGGTCCAATCCCGTAAAATGGCGCCCGTCGTCCGCGCTATGTCTATGGTCAAGGCCTGGATCAAAGCACAGGAATAGTCCGACGGAGCCTCTGTGAAAGCTGGGTCATACAGCAGAAACTCTAACGCATAGAACCCACGAGCTGCGATAGAGAGATCACTCAATCCATCGGCGGTTTTGATGATCGGGTCTTTGGCCTGTATCAGCGCCGTCAGCGCTTTGGGCGTCGCGCCGCGCGTGTCCGGCCAGAAGGCCAATGCAAAGGCGCGATCATCCACCTCGGACGGTCCAAAGCGCAGATGGCTGACCATAATCCATTTGTCAAACGCGGCGGCATAAGCTTCGCGAAGGCTCGCGTCATCCGGGGCACAGTTTGCTTTCGCGGCTTCGGCCATGGTCTGGCTGGCCTGGGCTAGATCGCGATAGCCTGAGACAATCTGAGTATCGACGACCTGCTGAAGGTCCACAGCGTGAACCGGTGCGGCCAGCAGCGACAGACATAAAGCAATGGTAGATCGCATCACAGGCTCTCCAAAAACCGGATCAGGGCCGCGCGGTCTTCGGGCGGCATCGCAACGACAGCGTCGCGTTGCGGCTGCGCCTCACCCCCATGCCACAAAACCGCTTCCAGAAGCGATCGCGCGCGCCCGTCATGCAGGAAATAGCTATGGCCAGAGACTTGTTCGGTCAGGCCGATGCCCCAAAGCGGCGGCGTCCGCCATTCCGATCCGGTGGCGCGGGCTTCGGGGCGATTATCGGCCAATCCCGGCCCCATGTCATGCAGCAGCATGTCCGTATAGGGCCAAATGAGTTGGAAGCTTTGTTCCGGTTGGCCGTCCAACCGATGGGTCACGAAAGACGGTGTGTGGCAGGAAACGCAGCCCGTACTGTGAAAGACCTCTTTGCCGCGCAGCACCTTTGGGTCATCCACGTCGCGACGTGCCGGAACGGCCAGATTGCGGCTATAGAATGTGACAAGCTCCAACCCTTCGGCATCAACCTCTGTCACACGCACATCTCCATCGCCGTGGATGGCAGTGCGGCAAGCCTGTTGCGCTGCGGTGCATTCACCCCAACCGGACGATTTCAGTGGCGTCGAAATGCCAATATCCCCGGCAAAAGCGTCAGCCGATTGTTCACGCACCGTGGGCGAGCCCGCTTTGAGGCCAAACCGCCCCAGCATCGGCTGGTCATATTCTACCGACCAAACGATATTGGGTCGGCCCGAGATGCCGTCACCATCTGCATCATCGGGGTCAGCCTTGGCCAGAATATCCGCGGCCGGGATCGCCTCAAGTAGGCCGAGCCCGATCATCTGCGGTGCGACGCGCGGGCTGAGCATGGCGGCGGGATGCAAAGGCCCATAGCCCAGTTCCGCAGCTTGATAGGTTGGCGCGCGTAGGCTGGCGGTTTCGCCGCCGGAAAGCTGCACCTCGATCTCTTCATAGTCGATCTGCAGGCGGTATTCGGCCGGATGGCCTGGCAGGCTCAGATCCTGTAATTGGGTGCCATAGGTCGGCTCTGGCAGGGTCGCGATGTAATCTTCGATCTCGGCGATGGCATCATCAGCTGTTCCGGGGATCGAGACCCGCAGAAACATGGAAATGGCATTATCATCCGGGCCTTCGGGCGGATGACCGCGCCCGTCCTTGATATGGCACCTTTGGCAGGAGCGCGCATTGTAGAGCGGTCCGAGCCCGTCAGAGGCCAATGTGGACGACGGAGCAGACACCCAGATTTTCTTGAACATCCCATTGCCGACCTTGAAATTCAATTCGCCTTCAAAGGAGGTATTGGCCGAAGGCTGTGAGAAGGCATTGGCATCGGGGAACACACGTACCGTTGCCGCCCCTGCGGACTTCTCCTCATAGGGTTGCGGCTTGCTGAAATCTATTGCCGGGGCCGTGACCGTCGCGATGCGGGCGGCCTCGTCTTCGGTGCGGGGAATGATGCTCAGATGAGGCTCATTCAGGACTCCAGCCAAGACAGTGGATGGGAGCATCAGGATGAGAAAACTCAGATGTTGTCGTTTAATTAACATGCCACTGACCTAGCATTGCTGAATGCAAACGGGCGCGGCGTCAAACTGCCGCGCCCGTCGCTTCAAATTCGGATAGGGGTCACTGGAATACAGCGTCGGGATTGTCGAGGCTGTCCGATCCTTCAAATTCGATGGCTGACACACCCAGCGCCGCGACAATCCGTTCGATGGTGCGGGTCTGGTCGATCAAGCCGTTCACACCGCCCATCACCAAAGCCTCGCCCGCGTCATTGCCGCGCTCAAGCATCTGATCATAGGCAAAGCCTGCCTCGGCCGCGGTTTTGATCCGTCCCAGAGCCATCATTGTCGTCGACAGTTTGGTGAGCATCTCGGCATCCAGATCGGCATCAACCTCGGCCACGAGGTCGGACAACGATGGGCCGGACACGATCTCTCCGCCCACGCGGACATATTCACCCATGTAAACGTTCTGGATGCCCAGCCCGTCATAGTAATGGCTGTTATGCGTGTTGTCGGCAAAGCAGTCATGCTCTTCTTCGGGGTCGTTCAGCATCAGGCCCAAGCGCATCCGCTCGCCCGCTTGTTCGCCATATGAGAGTGAGCCCATACCGGTCAGGATGGCCGCGATCCCGGCATCTTCATCTGCTGTGAGGGTGCTGCGCGCGTCGCCTGCATCCCCCCATTGGGCCGCCATCCACTCCAGGTCCGATACCAAAAGGTCGGTCGCTGCCTTGAGGTATTCGCCACGGCGATCGCAATTGCCGCCGGTGCAGGCATCGCCTGCGGCATAGTCGGTCCAAGGACGGTTGCCCGCGCCGGGGCCATGCCCGTTCAAATCCTGACCCCAGAGCAGGAATTCAATCGCATGATAGCCGGTGGCGACATTGGCCTCGACCCCGTCGGCTTCTTGCAGGGTGTTTTCCAGCAGGTCCGGCGTGATGCTTGAGGCATCAACCGTGTCACCAGAGAGTGTGAAGGACGGGTTTGCGATCACGTTCAGAGCCGCAAATTCGTTTTCATCCGACGGCCCGCCATAGGAGCTGTCGACATAATCGATCAGGCCTTCGTCCAGCGGCCAGGCATTCACCTTGCCTTCCCAGTCATCCACGATGGCATTGCCAAAGCGGTACACTTCGGTTTGCTGATACGGCACACGCGCGGCCAGCCAAGCCGCTTTGGCCGCCTGCAGGTTTTCGGCTGATGGGTCGGCGATCAGAACGTCTACAGCAGCCTGCAGAGTTTTGGCCGTGCTCAGACTGTCTTCGTATTTGGCTTGGGCAATATCAGCATAGTTGCCCAGCACTTCGGATTTTGTTGCAGCAAAGGCAGGCACCGTCATCACGGCACTTAAGGCCAGTGCGCTTGCGGCATAGGGTACGCGGGTCATGGAAACATGTCCTTCCAACGGTTTCTCGGGTGTCTTGATGCGGTCGGTCGGTCGCCGACTCTATGAGCCATCAAAGACTGCGATGATAGCCTTACTGTTTTTGTCGCCTTTGTAAACCTGATAATTTCTGTCAGTAAAAACGCTCTGCTGCCATTTGGCTAAGGAAGAAGACCGCAAGCTTCGCTCTGTGCCAGGCGACCGCTTTTTTGCCGCGGGTCCAATCAGGTGATGCTGTGCCTTAAAACTCCGCAAAGAACCCAAGTTGCAAAGTGCCGCTGCCGTCGCAGATGACCGTTTGCTTCAAACACCAGATTTTCGCCGACTAAGCAGCCAAACGAAGAACACCCCTCCAACCAGTCCCGTGACGATGCCGATGGGCATGTCCTCTGGGGCCATGATCGTTCGGGCAGTGATATCCGCCCAAAGGAGGAATATGGCCCCGATCAGGGCTGAGCCGGGCAGGACACGGGCGTAGTCGCCGCCAACCAGCATGCGCACCACATGAGGCACCATGAGGCCGACGAAGCCAATGATACCTGAAAACGCAACCATGACCCCGGTGATCAGTGCGCCAACAACAAAAACGGCCAGCCTGAACCGGGCGACGGGGATGCCGAGCGTTGAGGCTGACTCATCTCCGATTGTCATCGCGTTCAAACCCGTCGCCTTCATCATAAGCCAGGCAGAGCACATCAGCAGTATCATGAACGGGTAGATCAGTTGCCCCCACTGAGCCAGACCCAGACCGCCGAGCATCCAGAAGACGACGATATGAGTGGCTTTGGGATCGGCCAGAAAGATCAAAACATTGGCGCAGGCCATGATTATGAATGACACTGCCACCCCGGCCAAAACTAGGCGATCGGCACTGGTTGCATCCGCAAAGCGAGAAACACCAAGAACGATAAGTGTCGCGCCAACTGCCCCAACAAATGCCATCAGCGGAACCGTCAACAGGCCAATGAACAAGCCCGTATGAAGGAGCGCAAGGATCGCGCCGAAAGCACCGCCAGAGGAGATGCCCAGTAGGTGCGGATCGGCCAAAGGATTCCGTGTCACAGCTTGAAGGCTGGCCCCAACCATCGCCAGCCCAGCCCCAACCATCATGGCCAGCAAAGCCCGCGGGAACCGAATTTCCCATACAATGGCCTCCCGGCTCCGCGACCATGTTTCTTCAATGATCCCCGGTGAAAGCTTGTTCAGGACGACGCCCCAAACTGTGCCCAAGGGGATCGGAACCGCTCCGACCGAAACCGCAAGCGAGAGCGAGACCACAAGCAATACTGCTCCACCGACAAGAAAAGCGGGCATTCCGCGAACTCTGCGGTGCGATTGTGCAGGGCTAGTGATCTCGCTCATTTGGTCACTCTGCCCAGAAGGCTTCTGCGAGTTTCTTGATCGCTTGGATGTTCCGTGGCCCCGGCGTTGCCTCCACGTATTCCAGCGTCACGAAACGGTCTTTCTTGACCGCGTCCAGATCAGCGAAGGCCGGGTTGGACATCATGAAATCCCGCTTTTGGTCTGCGGTCACTTCACCGTAATTGACGATCACGATCACCTCTGGATTGCGTTCCACAACCTCTTCCCACGTCACAGTCGCCCAGCTTTTCTCGAAGTCGTCCATGATATTGACGCCGCCTGCGGCCTCAATCAATGCGGTCGGCATTGCATAGCGACCAGCGGTGAAGGGAGTGTCTTCACCGCTGTCATACACGAACACGCGCAACGGTTCGTCCGTTTCCATCACATCTGTGAACGCGGCAAGGTCTGCCTGGTAGCCATCTACCAGCTCGGCGGCTTTGTCCTGAACATCAAAGATTGCGCCAAGGTTTAGAAGGTCAGCATACATCATGTCGATACTGGCCTTGTCGGTGTCCATGATGTGGGTGCAGGATTCTGTCAGTTCGTAGACCTCGATGCCAAAGGGCGCCAGGGTCTCGGGCGTCACTTCTCCCCCCACCTTCATGCCATAATTCCAGCCTGCAAAGAAAAAATCGGCATCGGCACCGACGATCACTTCCTTGGACGGATACTTCGCGGACAGTTCCGGCAGTTCCTCGACACCGGCGCGCATGTCTTCATCCAGTGTCTTCCAGCCAGATATGCCGGTATAGCCGACCATCCGGTCCGCAAGGCCAAGCACCAGCATCATTTCTGTCAGGTTTACGTCGTTTGAAATTGCACGCTCTGGTGGCGTATCGAAAGTGATCGTCCGGTTGCAGCTTTGCACCGTGGTTTCGGCAGCCGCAGCGCTGGTCGTGATGATCAGTGCGCTTGAGATGAGGAATGTCTTCACGAGGTTGTTCCTTTGTTCTGAAGATGAAAAGTAAGGTGATCGACCTGGCTATGCGAAAGCTGCTCTCGCTGGGCGATGACTTGAAACGCGTCAGAAACGGCAGCCTCTGACAAAACCCGCTCCGGTGGGCCAAACCCAACGGTGCGACCTGCTTGGATCAGCAGAACATCATCGCAGACACCTGCGGCGAGGTTCAGGTCATGCAGGGATGTGACGATGGTCAGCGGCAAGTTGCGGATCAGGTCCAGAACTTCCAGCTGATGACGGATATCAAGGTGATTGGTCGGTTCATCAAGGATCAGAAGGCGTGGCTCCTGTGCCAAGGCCCTGGCCACCATCACGCGTTGGCGTTCTCCACCTGACAGAGTTCCAAGATGGCGGTCGGACAAGCCGTGCAGGTCCAGACGGTCCAGTGCATCATTGATGATGTCCTTGTCACGGGAGCCGGTATTTCCACCAAACCCGCGCCGATGCGGTGTGCGACCCAAGGCGACGATTTCACCCACGGTTAATGCAAAATCGCTAGGTTGTTCCTGCAACACGGCAGCGACAGTTTGTGCCACAACCCGTGCGTGAAGGGCCCAGAGGTCTTCTCCATCCACGCGCACGGTTCCTGTCGTTGGGCGGTGAAACCGATAAAGCAATCGCAACAGGGTCGTTTTCCCGGCACCATTCGGGCCAACAAGGCCCAGCACCCGCCCCGCTTCCAACTCGAAATTGGTCGCATGCAAAAGCGTCTTTGCACCCCGCCGGGGCGACCATGACAAGTCTTGGACAGTTAACGTGGCAGCACTCACGACGCCCAAACCTTGTCTTCCTCGATTGCCATGATGGCAGCGGGCACGCGCGCCAAAGTGGATTTTCGAAGCTTGCCGGGCCGGTCGACCGACGAACACCAACCGTCGCTCAGGTAAGCATATTGTTTGGCAAAGCTCACAAGGTCGTCGATATCAGTCTCCGGGTCGATATCGCCGAAAAGATACGTCGCCTTCTTCGTGCCGTGATAAGCGACTGTGCACGGGTGATCGCAGCCAGCCATGCAGGCGACGCCCGATATTTCGAACGTCTCGGGAACAGCATCTCCAGCCTTTGCGATGGCCTGCCGTAGGCGCTCGATCAGGTCATAACCGGGGCGGCACTCGGTGCCCTTGTGCCGACAGGATGTGCAAATCGTAATCCGATGAGTCATTAGGACCTCCGCCTTTTAGAGGGGCGTAGGACCAGCTATGTTGTGGGCGGTAAAACCGCTTTGCCATCATATGCTCCTGACCAGGCACCCCGCCTGCATCGTGTTGAAGTTCCGGCATGGGTTATATGCCGGTGATGGCAGGTCTCCTGACTCGCGGGTCGATGCTTCCCCGAACCTTCCCGGACAATTGGTCCAGTGGTTCATATCGGGGTCGCTCACCGCTCACAGTTGCGGGGGCAGTCACGGATTTGGCACACAAAAAGGCCGCACCGTGTTCCCTTTTCATCTCATCAGCAGTTGCAGCATCTGAGAACCATCGTCGTCACAAAACCGAAAAGCTCCACGATGGTCAATAGGCGGAATGAGACGGATGCAAACATTCGGTCATTGGATAGCTAAGCCGGATCGGTCCCGCGAAGTGTGATTGCGCGTGGGTTAGGATTTCGGCAGTGCAGCGAGTGTCAGGACTGGCGAGCCGCACCGCAGCATGACCGTGGCCGGGTCATGGGATGTAGTCGTGTGCTTCTCCTGTTTCGATTGTCAGCCTCAGAGCTTCTTCGCTCATCCAACCGAGCGTCAGAACCTTGCCGCTTGTTGCGTCAGTGGTGATCCAAGGCTGCAGCCCATAGCGGACACTGGTGACGCCCATTTGTTGCTGCGATGCGCGGCCCGTGGATGCCGTCATTCGCTACGATAGCAGACGTCAAAATCAGGCAGTTGAGTCCAAACCCAATTCGATCTTATGCCGTCCTACGG
>JABSSB010000194.1 GCA_013214715.1 Paracoccaceae bacterium
ATCTGATAGGTAAAGCGGTCTTTGCCGGAAAACCCATCCGCCGCGACATAGCTGAACGCGCCATCCGCGCTCAGCACAAGCGATCCCGACAGGGCATCCGACAGCAAGCTCACCGTCAACGTGTCACCGTCCTGATCAAAGTCATTATCCAGAACCAAGCCGCCATACGTGCCGCCTGCTGCGATGGTGACATAATCATGCTCGGCCACCGGGGCGTAGTTTTCCGGATCTACCGTGATCCGCACGGTGCCACGATCGGTGCCGCCCTTGCCGTCCGATACCTCATATATAAACCGGTCCAGACCGCTGAACCCGGCGTCGGGCGTATAGATGAAACCGCCATCGCTGGTCAGATCCAGCGTGCCGAATTTGGCATCATAAACAAGGCTGACACTCAGTGCGTCGCCATCAGGGTCGCTGTCGTTGTCCAGAACCTGCCCGCTGATGGTTTCCTGCTGCGCGGCATCAAAATAATCATGCCCGGCGATCGGGGCGAAATTCACCTCGTTCACCGTGATCGTGACAGAGGCCGTGGCGCTGCCGCCATTGCCGTCATCGATCAGATAGGTGAACCCATCCAGTCCGAAAAAGCCCGCATCGGGCGTATAGGTATAGCGCCCATCTGCCTCCATCACGAGCGTGCCATGCGCCACGTCCTGCTCCACTGACACGCTGAGCGCGTCACCATCGAGGTCGCTGTCATTGGTCAGCACCCGGCCCGAGGCCGATTTGTCTTCATTGGTGCGCAGCGTATCATCCTGCGCGTCCGGCGCGTCATTCACCGACGCCACAGTCAACGTGACCACAGCCGAAGACGTCACCCCGCTGCCGTCATCCGCAGCGTAGGTAAAGCTGTCAGTGCCGTTGAAATCGGCTTTCGGCGTGTAGGTAAAGCTGCCATCGGCATTCAGAACCAGCGTGCCATTGTCGACATCCGACAAAAGCACCGCAGTGAGGTTTTCGCCATCAGCATCGGCGTCATTGTCGAGCACATTGCCGCTGACATCGCCATCTTCATCTAGGGTATAACTGTCCGACTCAGCTTCCGGCGGTGTATTGGCGGCAAAGATACGACCGCTGACACCGGATTGGCTGTCATCCGAACTGGTCCAGACACCAACAAAACGGTCATTGGACAGCCCCGCCACCGCCGGAGAGGTCTGGCTGGAGGCGGTCACCTGGTTCAGCAGGAACTCCCCGCCCTTGGCGACACCACCAGCATCAAAAATCTGCGCCTTGATGCCGCTGCCTTCGCTGTCCTGCACGCCATCGGCGCTGCGCCATGTGACGACAAAGCCGCCCGAAGACAAAGCCGCAACTGCCGCGCTGTTCTGACTCCCGGCATATTCGGAATTGACCTGCAATTCGTCACCGCGCTTGGTGCCGTCGGCATCGAACATCTGCGCGCGGATGCCGGTGCTTGACGTGTCGATCACGCCATCGCTGCTACGCCAGACCACGACAAAGCCACCGTCGGACAAGGTGACCACATCGGCGCCCTGCTGGCTTGAATTGGTGGTGGTATTGACCAGAAACTCATCCCCGCTGGGCTGGCCGTCGCCGTCAAAGATCTGCGCCTTCACGCCCCAGCTGCTGCTGTCATGTTCGCGATCGCGGCTGGACCATGTGGCCACAAACCCGCCGCCCGCCAACGCCGCAAGTTTCACATCTTCCTGCGAGTAATAGGTTTCGGTGTTCAAAATGAACTCTTCACCCTCAGGGCTGCCGCCGCTGCCGTAAAGCTGCGCGCGGATACCGGTGCCGCTATCGTCGTCGCCTTTCCAAGCGATGACAAACCCGCCGCCATCAAGCCCGATCACATCGGATTCGACCTGGCTGGACCCAGTTTTCGTGTTGACCAGAAACTCACCGCCCTGCGCGCTGCCCGCCGCGCTGAAAACCTGCGCTTTGATGCCATAGCTCGACGTGTCTTCGACCCCGTCATTGCTGTGCCAAGACACGACAAAGCCGCCGCCATCAATGGCCGCAACCGAGGGGCTGATCTGTTTCGATGTCACCTGCGTGTTTACAAGGAATTCATCACCTGTCGGCACGCCGTTACTGTCATAAATCTGTGCCTTGATGCCGAAGTCGCTGCCATCATCGGCGCCATCATTGCTTTGCCAGACCGCGACAAAGCCGCCGCCCGACAGCGCCGTGATCTGCGCGGCCTCCTGCACCTTGTTAAGCTGTGTATTGACCTGAAATTCAGAACCGTTTGATGTCATGGAAAGCTCCACCCATATCTGCCGGTTTCACCGGACGGATGCGCCTTCTGACTGCAGTTTCACCCAAGCCAGACCATGCCGGGTTAACGGGGTGTAATCCAGAGGTTAATGGGCAGCATTCGATGCAATCTTGAGGCGAATGCCTCGGGGTGTCCTGGCTTAGATCACCGCGCGTTCTAGGATCGGCCGACCGGACAGGATGCGGTCAAAGGCAAAGGGTGACAGGTCGAGACTGCGATAGGCACCATAGGTGATCCATTCCGCCACGCCGCGCCCCATCGCCGGGGCCTGCTGCAGGCCATGCCCGGAAAAGCCGTTCTGGAAAATCAGGTTTGCAACGTAAGGGTGCGGGCCAAGAACGGCATTTTGATCCAACACGTTATAGGCGTAGTGACCGGCCCATTCCGACACGATCCGCAATGCATCGAATTGTGGGATGCGGGTGGCGATGATGGGCCAGGCGTGATCCAGCCAGCGGTTGGCATCAATCGTGAAATCATTGGGGTCCACGGCGTGATCATGTTCGGGCGCACAGCCCGCCATATAGGTCTGCCGGCCATCGGTGCGCACATGAACGCCCGCCGGATCGACGGTCAGCGGCAGGTCACGATCCAAGGGACGCTCAGCCTCAAACACCCAGGTAAACCGCTTGCGCGGTTCCACCGGCAAATCAATCCCGGCCATGGTCGCGATGCGCGCGGCGCGGGGTCCGGCAGCGTTGACCACATGGCCACAGGCGATCTGCCGTCCATCCGCGAGCACCACATGGCTGATGCGATCACCCTGACGGGTCAGGCGGGTGACCTCCCCCGACAGATACTCCACCCCCCGTGCCATGGCCGAGCGGCGAAACCATTCAAACACGGTGCCACCATCCCAATAGCCTTCATCGCGCGTGTTATGCGCGCCAAGGCAGAGATCATCCACATT
This sequence comes from Paracoccaceae bacterium, assembly GCA_013214715.1. Taxonomy (GTDB): domain Bacteria; phylum Pseudomonadota; class Alphaproteobacteria; order Rhodobacterales; family Rhodobacteraceae; genus JABSSB01. Next base: position 3,159 of record JABSSB010000194.1, read on the forward strand.
GAGAAATGGAAAATGCATATGCATCTCATCGGGCGTCAGCAATCTGGTGCCCGCCCCCGCCGCGCGCTGCACGGCGTGGTTGGCGCGCAGCACCTCGGCCCCCGAGTCGGTTCCCGCCAAATAGAGATAGCCGAAATTCTGAATTGCCAGATCAGGCACACGCGCATCGCCCATCCGATCCCGCAGGGAGGTGATGAACGCGGCGGTGAATTGCGAAATCTGCACATTCAGCGCGGTCGAAAACTGCTGACGGATGCAGGAATTGGTGTGCGCCGTGGATGATTTGGCAAAGCTGGGATCACGGTCGATCACCAGAACCGAGCCGTCGAACTCTGCCAGATCGGTCAAAAACCACGCACTGGCCGAGCCCATCATCGCGCCGCCGATGATCACCACGTCATAGCTGTCGTGGCTGGGTGTCTCTGACCATCTGGGGGGCATCGTAACCTCGTGTCCTGTCTTGGCGGCACTGTCGGCCAGCGCCGCAGCAGGTGCAAGAGGTCAGAGCGCGAGCGTCTGCAACAGTTGCGTCATGGTGGCCTTTTCCGCATCGCTCATTGCCGCGACGCGCGATTTCCACAGCGTCGCCTGCGATTTCAGCATCAACCCATCCGACAGGATTTTAAGGTGATTGGCCCGCAGCGTTTCCCCGGTGGAGGTGATGTCGGCAATCGCTTCGGCGGTTTCGTTCTTCACCGTGCCTTCGGTCGCGCCCTGACTGTCGACCAGCGCGTAATCAGCCACGCCTGCATTGGTCAGAAATTCGCGCACCAGCCGGTGGTATTTCGTGGCGATGCGCAGGCGGTGCCCATGCGCGGCGCGGAACCCGGCAGCGGCGGCGTCAAGGTCGTCAAGCGTATCAACATCGACCCAGAATTGCGGCACGGCGAGGATCAGGTCCGCCTCTCCAAAGCCCATCGGGGCCAGTTCGCGCACCTGCTGCTCCCAGCGCGGCAGCTTTTCATGGATCAGATCGGTGCCGGTCACACCCAGATGAATGCGCCCGGCGGCCAGTTCGCGCGGAATCTCTCCGGCCGACAGCAGCACCAGCGACATGCCGTCAATGCCGGTGACGGCCCCAGCATATTCACGTTCTGACCCGGTCCGCGCCAGCGTGATGCCGCGCTTTTCGAACCACTGGAAGGTCTTTTCCATCAACCGGCCTTTGGACGGCACGCCGAGTTTCAGGCTCATCCCGCGCCCTCCAGATCCAGCATCAGACCTGGGCGCAGCACGCCGCCCACGGCCGGAATTTCGCGCCCGGCCCCCAACCGCCGCGTCAGCGCGTCATAGCGACCGCCCGTGGCCACCGGCGGCAGGTCAGCCCGGCCTTCGGCGTAAAAGCCAAAGACAAAGCCATCGTAATATTCCATCGAGGTGCGGCCATAGCTGGCTTCAAACTCAAGATGTTCGACATCCACGCCCGCCGCCTGCATGGCTTGCATCCGGTCAGCCATGCGATCCAGCGCGGGGGTGATGGCGGGCAGGTCCACCGCGATATCGCGCATCTGCTCCAACGCATAGGGCAGAGTTTCGCGGACGGTCAGCAGGGTTTCCAACGCCTCCAGCACGTCTCCGCCCAAGGGTGGGGTCTCAGCATCTTCACGCAGCGCCTCAATCCGGTCGGCAATCTCGGCGCGGCGGCGTTTGCCGATCTCGGGCGTGGCGCGGGCCAGCGGGTCATCCTCGGCCAGCAGCGCGGCGCGGGTCGGCGGCACGGCCACGCGGCCTGCAAAGCGGTCCAGCAGGGCGCGGAACCGGCGCGGGCGCCAGATATGGCGCATCAAAGCGGCCTTGCGGCGCGGCGTGGTAGTCAGCCCCGAGACCGCCGCCATCAACACGCCGATATCCCCGGTCGAAGCCCGCAGGGGCAGACCGGTCAGGGCATCGCGGATACGGGTGAACACTTCGGCATCGGCCCCGGCGGGGTTGGCGCCGTCGAAGATTTCAAAACCCACCTGCAGATATTCATTGGCCCGGTCTGGGTCATGTTCCTGCCGCCGGAACACCTCTCCGGCATAGGTATAGCGCGCCGGATCGGCACCGCCTTCCATATGCATCTGCACGACAGGCACGGTGAAATCCGGGCGCAGCATCTGTTCGCCGCGCAACGCATCGGATGTCACATAGGCCCGCGCGCGGATGTCTTCGCCATAAAGATCAAGCAGCATATCCGCCGGTTGCAGCAACGCGGCCTCAACCGTCTGCGCGCCAGCCGCTTCAAAACCTGCACGCAGGCTGGCCGCGCGCGTGCGAATGTCAGAGGGGCTGGGCATGGCTCAGCGCCCCTGCCGGTCCAGCATCTGGCGCACCGTAGCGACCAGATCGCCGCGCGGCACTTCAACCTGGCTGGGGCGGTCTTTCCATTCCTCCAGCGTGGCGTTCTTGGCCATCTCGGCGCCGAGGATCAGATCCTTGATCTGGACCACGCCTGCCTCTTTTTCCGACCCGCCTTCAATCACGGCCACGGGGCTGCTACGCCGGTCGGCATATTTGAGCTGATTACCGAAATTCTTGGGATTGCCCAGATAGACCTCGGCCCGGATGCCGGCATTGCGCAGCTCTGCAACCATGGCCTGATAATCGCCCATGCGGTCGCGATCCATCACGGTCACAACCACCGGCCCGCTCGGCGCGGCACCGATCCGGCCCTTTTCCCGCAAGGCCGCCAGCAGGCGATCGACCCCGATGGAAATACCTGTTGCAGGCACTTCCTGCCCGGTGAAACGTTTCACCAGATCATCATAGCGCCCCCCGCCCGAGACAGAGCCGAACTGTCGCTTGCGGCCTTTTTCGTCAAAGATGTCAAAGGTCAGTTCCGCCTCGTAAACCGGGCCGGTATAATAGCCCAGACCGCGGACAACGGATGGATCGATATCGATGCGATCCGGCCCGTAGCCGCCAGCGCCCAGCAGATCCGCGATCTGTTCCAGCTCATCCACACCCTGACCGCCGATGGTGGACCCGCCCACAAGCTCGCGCAGGCGGGCGACCGTCGCCGAGCCCGTGTCCCGCTTGGCCTGCATGAAACCCATCACGATCGCGGCCTGTTCATCACCCAGACCGGCACCTTTGGTGAAATCGCCGCTGTCATCCTTGCGGCCTTCGCCCAGCAGCGCGCGCACGCCGTCCAGACCCAAGCGATCCAGTTTGTCGATGGCGCGCAGGACGATGCCCCGCTCGGCCTCGAACGCGGTGGGGTTGGCCGGGTCGAGCAACCCGGCAGCTTCCATCACACCGTTCAGCACCTTGCGATTGTTCACCCGCACCACATAGTCTCCGCGGGGAATGCCCACGGCCTCCAGCGTATCGGACAGCATTGCACAGATCTCGGCATCTGCGGCCATCGAGGCCGTGCCAACCGTGTCAGCGTCGCATTGGTAAAACTGACGATAGCGGCCCGGCCCCGGCTTTTCATTGCGCCAGACCGGCCCCATCGCATAGCGGCGATAGGGCGTGGGCAGATCGTTGCGATACTGCGCATACACTCGGGCCAGCGGCGCGGTCAGGTCATAGCGCAGCGCCATCCAGTCGCCGCGCGCTGCCTCATCGGCTTCCTGCCAGGCAAAGACGCCTTCGTTAGGGCGGTCCACATCGGGCAGGAACTTGCCCAGCGCCTCGACCGTTTCGACTGCGGAGCTTTCCAGCGCGTCAAATCCATACAGATGATAGACCTCGGCAATCTGGCGCAGCATGTCGCCACGCTGGGTCACTTCCGCGCCGAAATAGTCGCGGAACCCTTTCGGCGTTTCGGCCTTGGGGCGGGGCTGCTTTTTTACCTTGGCCATGCGGCGCGTCCTTGCAGGTCTTGTCGGTCGCGGGCGGTCTAGCCCAAGGGTGGCAAGGGGGCAAGGCATTGCGCCCGCGCGGGGACGCTCCTAGAACGGGGACAGCTTTGGAAAGGCCGCTGCCATGACCCATCTGGAAGAACAGATCGCCCATCTGACCCGCGCCGTGGACGAGTTGAACGAGGTCGTGGCAGGGCAGGCCAACGAGATCGACCGCCTGACGCGCCATGTTGCGATGCTGATGCAGCGCGAGGCCGAACGCCAGGCCGAAGGCGGTGGCGGGGTTGTCTTTGGCGATGAACGCCCGCCGCATTACTGACCGACGCCGCCGTCAGACAAAAACGAAACTGGTGGCATCAATCTGGGTGTGATCCACATCCTCAAGCAGGATTTTCACATTGGCAAAGCGCACAATCGCGTCGTTGCTGTCATCACGGATTTTGATCTGGCCAAAGCGGTCCGCACCACGCACGATCTAGACCAAATCCTGATCAATCTGGAAATCGGTGACCACATTGCCGCGCACGTCGCCACGATTATAG
>JABSSB010000195.1 GCA_013214715.1 Paracoccaceae bacterium
ACGCGCTGGCGGGCCGCGAACCGGTCCAGTCCGCGCAGATCATCGGGGACCAGATTGACCAGATCGGCTTCGGCCACGGACAGCGTGGTTTCGCCCTTGGCGACATCCATCGCCAGCGCTGCCGCGTCTGCATAGGGCGCTCCGTCGGTGCGCATATGGGCGCGAGTGTCCATCAGGCGATACATCGGAATGCCGCCACGCTTGGCCACGCCATAGTCGTTGAAATCATGCGCGCCGGTGATCTTCACAGCGCCCGAGCCGAAATCGGGGTCCGGGTATTCATCGGTGATGATCGGGATCAGGCGACGGTGCTCTTTAGGGCCAACCGGAATTTCGCAAAGTTTCCCAACGATTGGCGCGTAACGTTCATCCGAGGGGTGCACGGCCACTGCGCCATCGCCCAGCATCGTTTCGGGCCGGGTCGTGGCGATGGAGATGTAGTCGCGCTCTTCCTCGAGCACGATGTTCCCATCCTCGTCCTTCTCGACATAGGTATAGGTCTGCCCATCGGCGAGCGGATATTTGAAATGCCACATATGGCCGGGGGTCTCGATATTTTCGACTTCGAGGTCCGAAATGGCCGTTTCAAATTTGGGGTCCCAATTGACCAATCGCTTGCCACGATAGATCAGACCCTTGTCATACATATCGACAAAGACCTTGATCACGGCGTCATGAAAATTGCCCTCATTGCCAGCCGGGGCGCCGGGTGCGCCCGACATGGTAAAGGCGTTGCGCGACCAGTCGCAGGAGGCGCCAAGGCGTTTGAGCTGTTCGATGATCGTGCCGCCGGATTGCTCTTTCCATTCCCAGACTTTCTCCAGAAACGCCTCGCGCCCCAGATCGCGGCGACCGGGCTGGCCCTCTTCGGCGAGTTTGCGCTCCACGACCATCTGCGTTGCGATGCCCGCGTGGTCCTGTCCGGGTTGCCAGAGCGTGTCAAAACCGCGCATCCGGTGCCAGCGCACAAGGATGTCCTGCAGCGTATTGTTGAAAGCATGCCCCATATGCAGAACGCCGGTGACATTGGGCGGTGGGATCATCACGCAAAAGCTGTCATCGCGGCTGGCATTGGCGCCCGCCTTGAAACTGCCGGCCTCGTCCCAGGCCTTGTAAATCCGGGCTTCGGCCTCGGCTGCGTTGAATGTCTTGTCCATCGCCATCTGCGTCATCCTTTTCGCGTCGCGCCCGTAGTTACCCAAGCGCGCGGCAAAGGGAAAGGCAGCAGCTGCGATTTGCTACGCATAAGCGTGGGAATATCAGAATGTGTAAGGGTCGATCCGCTGGGCAACGATCTCGTAGCCAACCTCTGCCAGCATCGTCTGCGCCGCATTGGTGCCGAATGTGCCCGACACCCACACAGGTTCAAAGATCTCCTGAGATTCGTAAGGCGTTTGCGCGGTGACAAAAATAAGCTGATTTGGCGGTGGCGGCGGCACATGGATGCAGGCCCCGACATAAGGCACCAGCAAGCCTTCGGTCACCGCCAGATTGTCAAATCTCAACGGCACCAGAAATCCGGGTATCTGCACCAAGCGACCGTTATAGGCATCGGTGACTTCGGCGCCGAGCTCCTGATCGAAAGGGGTGGTCAGCTGCCCATGCTGCACAACGCCCAGGGCGCGCAACGCGTCCATGTCTATGCCGCCATCGGACGGAACAAGATCGGACCAGTTCAGGATCAACGGCTCTTCAGCCTGGCCCGCATTGGGCAATCCAATACAAGCGGCCAGCCCAAGAACCACAGAACGACGGTTTGCAGAAGTTGTCATGGATCAATTCCCGGCTTGCGCGTCTTCGCGCGCGAGATTGACATATTGAGCGATCATCAGAATGTCGTCCATTCTGGTCAATCGTCCAGATTGCAGTAGCGTCGCCATGTCAGCCTGCAAGGACCAATCCCAACGCAACCCGAATTGCTGTGCGACGGTGACGGCCAGGGCCGGATCATTTTGGATCGCGCTACCCAGACCGGCCCGCAAGGCATTGCGCGTCGCCGCCGTGCCCGAGCTTGATTGCAACGCCAGCGCCTGCACCAGCAGATCCTGTGCCGCCGAATTAAGGGTTGGATCGCTCAGAATGTCTTCAGTGATGATCTGCGCGGCTTCGGGTCCGCTCAGTTCCATCCACGCCGTGGCAAAGGCACCCAGAACCGGTGCGCCTGTGGGCAGATGCGTTTTTATCCCGTCCTGCAAGCTCTGAGCGAGCTGCATATCGCCGCTCAACCCGGCCAGAAGCACCCGGATCGGAGAGGTTTCGTTCACACCAAACTGACGAGATAGCAGGGCGGGGTCCGTTTCAGACACTGCAATTTGCAATCTGTCATAGCTGACAAGATCAAGCTCCAGCAGCGCGAGATCACGGATCTCGGCCCGCTCATGGTCAAGATGGCCTGCGAAGAACCTGGCGCGTTCCGTGCCATCGCCCCATTCCCAGGCAGGTAGGAGGGCGCGGATGTCTTCCAGAAGAGCCAGATCCACGGCATCCATGACTTTGATCTGTTCCCACGGGCCATAGGCCTCTTCCCGCATCAGCAGCATGGCTGCCTGAGGGTCAGAGGCCAGCGCGGCCTTCGTGTCGGCACTGGCAGTCAGGGTCAGGCTCTCTGGCGGTGCGTTGCCGCGCAAATGGGTGAGGGTCACAAATTGATCTGGGTTTGTGGCGCTGGTGCGCGCCAGCACGGCGTCCTCACTCATCATCAGTCGATCGACCAATGTCGGCTCAGGGATGTAGCTGTGAAACCTGCAGGCCCAAGCGGGCTGCGCGGTGAGGACAGCGGTTAGAAGCAGGACAAAGGCGCTACGCATCATGGCGTCAAAATGCCAGTTCACGCAGGCAGGGGAAAGACCCGACAGATCGCGTTTTGGTGAGGCCGCTGCGTCAGGACCCGCCATTCTGTGTCTTGGTTTCGGTCGCGCAGGTTTCGCCTGGCCTGCAGGGGGCCGATGGTGGCAGCAGGTCGGGCTGCGTGACCTGAGCCCGCGTTCGCGCTGCTTGCAGCGCCTGCAGGCTCTTGTGCCGTGCCGTGCAGGAGCCGCAGTCTTTTGGACTGTCCGCCCAGACAGGCCCAGCAAGCGCGACAAAGAGTATTGCTATGACCGACCGGATCATCGGGCCACTGGCGCTGGCGAGGCCAGATAGTTTCGCAACGGTGTCATCGCAGCGTTCAGGTCGGACCGGGCCTTTTCCAGAAAGGCGATGGCCGCGACTTCATGCTCGCTGAGAAAAGCCAAAATGGGCTGATCCTCACTCGGACCCAACGCCTCGAGCGCGCGAAAGTCGTCAAGATAGCCGCTATAGGTACTGTCCATATCGTCCAGCAACTCGTCCCACCCGGCCCATGAGCCCGCGGCGTCTTTGTGACCTGACGCCCGCAAAGCGGCCGCATCGCCCGGCGTGAGGCTGTGTTTCACCAGCAAAGGCGCGACACCCTTGGCGGCATGATGTTCTACCTGCGCAAGGAGAGACAGCGCTTCTTTCTGCGTTGGGTCGGCGGTAAGGTTGGCAAGCGTTTCGAAATAAGCCTCCCCCTCGATCTCTTCGTCGTAATATTGAACGAGCGTCTCTAGATAGCTATCTTGGGTCATGGTCATTTCCATTGCGCCGGGGCAGGGCCGGGCACTTGCAGGCCGACATCCATCCGATCGTGTCGGACCGGTTCATCTGTATCAATATCCATGCCCAGTTCCTGCGCAAAACGATGCCCGGCATGGACAGCTGCGGCGATGATGCCGGGCGCTTCGCAATCGCCAAGCCGTGTCAGGGTGAAGGGCAGGGCATCACCCTTCGCCTTCAACTCCTGATAAAGCCCGTCATTCGGGGTTCTGGCGGTCACCATCACCACATGACTGGCTGGGATGTCGCGCGCCGGCCCGCCATAGCTGCACTCCAGCGTCGCGTTAGTGCCGTCAAACCAGCTGAGCGAGGCGGCGGTTTCGATCTTGATCCCACGTTCGATCAATCGGCTGCGGATGCGCCAGCGTTCTGATGTATTGCCAGCCCAGTGCGACACGCTGTCCGATGGCGTCACATAGGTCACATCGTGGCCTTGTATCCGAAGATGCTCGGCCACGACGCTGGCGAGGTAGTAGCCATCCCCATCAAACACCACAGTCGGCCCGTCAGGCAGGGTGCCCGCCATGATGTCATCGGGCGTCAATACGCGGCTGAGCGCATCGCCTTCGGCCACCGGTAGGAAGGCTTCTTCGTCAAAAGCTTCCTTGCGCCAATGCGCTCCGGTTGCGATGGCGACATGATCTGCGCCGACATCCATCACATCCTGTGCAGACAAGGCGCTTTCGCGGAAAATCTCGACATTTGGCATCTCTGCAAGCTGTTGCAGGCGGTAATCTCGCACGCGGATATATTCGCTCATCCCCGGCAGCGCGGCTTCGCGCGTGATGCGCCCGCCCAGATCGCGCGTGGCTTCGGCCAGCATGACCTGATAGCCCCGCGCACCCAAAGCCCGNGCCGCTTCCAGACCNGCCGCCCCGGCGCCCACGACCAGAACCAACTCCTCCGCGTCGGCTTTGCGGATGGTTTCGGGATGCCAGCCCCGGCGCCATTCTTCGCCCATGGTCGGGTTCTGAGTGCAACGGATCGGCACGCCAAGGCTGTCGCCGGAATAGCAGATATTGCATCCGATACATTCGCGGATCGCGCCCAGCCGGCCCTCTTCGATCTTCTTGGGCAAGTATGGGTCAGCGATGGACGGGCGGGCAGCGCCGATGAAATCGGTGATCCCGCGTTTGACCTGACTGGCCATTGTATCGGGGGACGTAAACCGCCCCACCGTCACAACCGGCTTGTCGGTCACCGATTTTACCCAGTTCATATAGGGTTCCAGCGGGGCTTCTTTGACGAAACGCGACACACCCATTTCCAACGAATAATCCGCGATGTTGATGTCCCAGAGATCGGGCAGGTGTTGCAGCATCTCGAACATTTCGCGACGTTCGCCAAAGATCGGCTCTCCATCCTTGCCGATCTCTTCATCCGCGGCAAAGCGCACGGCCACGGCGCAACGGTCTCCGACAGCGTCCTTTGTTTCTTCGATCAACTCGCGCACCAACCGTGTGCGGTTTTCGAGGCTGCCGCCATATTCGTCGCTGCGGTCGTTAAAGCGTGGGTTGAGGAAGTTCGAAATCAGATAGCCATGGGTGGCATAGACATAAACCACATCGAACCCGGCATCGCGCGCGCGCAGGGCGGCGCGTTTGTGCCAATGGCGGAACTGGCGGATGTCGTGCTTGTCCATCGCCCGGGTCTGGGACGGATGCCCGGCCAGGTTGGGCACCGATTTTACATCCATCGATGGCAATCGGGTCATCAGGTTCGATGACCGCGCGCCGCCATACCAAAGCTCGGCCCCGGCAAGCGATCCGTGTTCATGCACGGCATCCGTCATCAGAGTATGCGCCCGGACATCGCTGTCATCCCAAAGCGAGGCATAGGGATGCGGCAGATCATCAGAGGTCGGGTGGATGGAGTTATATTCGGTGCAGACCACGGCCCAGCCACCCTGCGCCTTGACCCCGCGCATGGCGGCCAAAGTGCGTGGGCGCTGCCAGCCCATGCCGGTGCAATGCGGCACTTGAAAAAAGCGGTTACGGGCCGTGACAGGGCCAATCTTTACGGGTTCAAACAGAATATCATGGCGCGGATCGCGGGTCATGGCATGGCCTCCAAGTGTTTTTGATTGGGCAGGACGGCGCCGCTCACCCCCGGACACCGCCCCGCCCAGGCGCGTCAAAAGACGGGCCTGTCGAAATGATTGGGAAAGAGCGAGGCGAGATAGGCAAAGATCTGTGCCTCGGCGGTCTTTCGGCTGAAAACATCCGGATACATCAGGATGTTCAGACACAGCCCGTCGTAAAGCCCTTCGAGCGTCAGCGCGATTTTCTCGGCTGGCGGCACTTTGTAACCGCCATCCTCAATGATGCTTTGCAGCAGGTGCACCGACAGGTCGAAGCGTTCAACATCGATGTCATCCAGCAAGGACCGATAGATGGCCCGCCGCCCGGCTTCGCCGTAAAACGCAAACCAGACCGACAGCTTCTTGCGCGTGCAGATCGACGGGTGGAAATGCGCGGCCACAATGGCCGAAAGTTTTTCGACCGATCCAAGCCCGGCATCACGATAGGCGTTGAGCCATTTATCATGATGTTCATGCGCCAGATGGACAAGCGTTTCTTCAAAGAGGTTGTGCTTGCTTTGAAAATGGAAGTTCACGATGCCGATGGACAGGCCCGCGATCTCGGTCACGGTGGACATGGTTGTGCCGCCGATCCCATGCTTCGAGATCGACGTGATCGTGGCGTCGATCAGTTGCGCGCGGCGTACCTCTTTGGATTCCGTCCGGCGTGGCGCTTTTTCGCGCGTTTTCTTTTCGGCCACTTTGATCATGGGCTGCCTTTCGCGTCCGTCCAGCTGTGACATTCGGTCAAATCATTCATCTGCCAATATCACAATGGCCTCGGGGTCATAACTGAGCCAGACAGGCGCGCCGGTATCCGGTGTCACGCCGGCCCGTGCAAGGTTCTGTGTCGACACCGCCACTGGATCAGCCTTGCCCGGGATGGTCACATAATGATGGCTACGTTCACCAAGATAGGCCGAATTGGCCAGCGTCCCAGCGACGGAAAGACCCGCGCCGGGTTCTTCTTGGCTGAGGCTGAGTTTTTCGGGGCGCAGCGCGATCTGGACGGTGGCACCATTTGGGTGATCCAGATCAGAGACAGGCATCTGAATATCGCCCAAACCC
>JABSSB010000196.1 GCA_013214715.1 Paracoccaceae bacterium
AGGTTTCATAGGGGTGGTGCAGCAACATGTCCTTGTGTCGGATGGCCGAGAAGATATCGCCTTCGTGATCTTGAATCCGCTCGGGCATTCGGGGGGTGAAGGGCTGCCACAACAAATCGGCTGGTGCCTGATCGACGAGTTCGGACAGATCGGCCAGCCCCAGCATCCCGTCCATCTGCACCAATTCCTCATCGCCCACGCGCAGCTCCTCCATGATCGTCTGCAACAGCGCGGCGGGCGGGTTTGCGGAATGGGTCATGCGCACGACCTCTCCCCGGCGGCGGCGTTTCAGGGCGACCTCGAATTCACGCACAAGGTCTTCGGCCTCTTCTTCAACCTCCAAATCGCTGTCGCGCAGGATGCGAAAGGCAAAATGCGCCTTGAGCCGATGGGACGGGAAGAGCCTGTCGATGAACAGAAGCAGCAGTTCCTCCATCGCGATATGGCGCTGGGCCTGTCCCTTGGCGGGCAGGCGGACAAACCGGTCGATCTGATGCGGGATCGGCAGGAGCGCGTGCAACTGCCGGCCCGTCGTCACACGCTCCATTTCCAGGGCCAGGCAAAAACCGCTATTCGCGATGAAGGGAAACGGATGCGCGGGGTCGATGGCCAGCGGTGAGAGGACCGGAAAGACCTGATCGAGAAAGACCTGATCCAGATGCGCCTGATCTTCGGCGGTGATCTCGGCGCGCGGCACTAGCGACAGGCCCGCCTGCGCCATTTCGCAGCGCAGATCGGTCAGCACGCGCTGCTGCGCTGTCATCAGCGCGCGGGCGTCTTCATGGATACGGGTCAATTGCTGCGCTGGAGTCAGGCCGTCGGCGGCGGGTGTCGTGTTTCCGGCCCGCGCCAGTTCTCGCAAGCCCGCGACGCGTACGGTATAGAACTCGTCCAGGTTGTTGGCCGAGATAGAGAGAAAGCGCAGCCGCTCCATCAGCGGGGTGGTGGGGTTCTCAGCCTCTTCCAGCACCCGCCAGTTGAAGCCCAGCCAACTGAGTTCCCGGTTGAAAAACCGTTCTGGGCCGCGTGTGCACCCTTCGGGCATATCGACCGGGGCGGGGGGGGCTGATTGCAGGAAATCGGCCGTAACGGATGCCATCTTACCCTCGGGATTGACTGGTGAAAGCCATGTGCTAACAGCCACAGGTTGCGGGTTCAAGATGTGGCTTATGTGTTCGGGTCCGGCTGGCCCAGCAAACGCATCGCCAGCGGACGCGTCAGGGCACGTTGCTCATCCAGCGCGGCCCGGTCCAGCGCGGCGACAATGCGGCTGGCCTCGGAAAAGCTGCGGGTCATATTGGCCACCAGATAGGGGATCACATCCGGGCGCGGCGTGATTTGGCGGTCGGCAAAGAGTTTTGCAAGAACGGCTGCCAGCAGCGCATCATCAGGCTGATCCAGCGCGACGTGATGGGTGCCCTGAACACGGCTATGCAGATCGGGCAGCGTCAGCCCCCAATCGCGCGGCGCCCCACGACCGGTCAGCAGCAGGCGGTGCCCATTGGCCAGTGTCAGATTATGCAGGTGGAACAGCGTCTGTTCTGCGTCCGCATGCCCGGCGATCTGCGGCACATCTTCGATCACTAGCGGGCTGGATGCCAAAGCGGCGGTATCAGCATCTTCGATCCCGTCGATCACATCCTGCGACGGCAGCAAAGTTGCCCCGGCACCATCGGCAAAGACATGTGCCAGATGGGTCTTGCCCGCGCCGTCCGGGCCGCTCAGCACCAGTTTTCCGCCGGGCCAATGCGGCATCTCCACCGTGGCCACGGCCAGCGCATTGGCAGGTGAAACATAGAAATCATCACGCCCCAGAACCGGTTTCGCGGGCAGGTCAAAGCTCAGCTGCCGGGCCATTTACAGATCTTCATCCTCGGGCTGTTCGATCCCGGAAAACCCCTGATAGAGTCGCCCGCTCAGGTATTCATCGGTCGCAAACCGCGCCAGCACGCCAATCGCGGCGGCCAATGGCACCGCGACCAGCATCCCGACAAACCCAAAGAGCGCGCCAAAAACCGACAGCGCCAGCAACAGCCAGACCGGATGCAGGCCGACCGAATTGCCGACCAGCTTGGGTGTCAGGATATTGCCTTCGACAAACTGGCCGGACATGAACACTGCGGCCACCAGCGCGATCGAGGTCCAGTCGCCCCAGAATTGAAACAGCGCCAGCCCAATCGCCAGCGCCCCGCCGATCAAAGCACCAAGATAAGGGATGAAGGTCAAAAGCCCGGCAATGAAGCCAATCGCGAGACCAAAGTTCAAGCCCACCAACATCAACGCCACCGCGTAATAGGTGCCAAGGATCAGGCAGACTGTCAGCATCCCGCGCACAAAGCTCGACAGCGTCGCGTCGATATCGCGGGCCAGCGCGCGCACCGTATCGACGTGATCGCGGGGGATCAGACCGTCGATCTTGGCCACCATGCGGTCCCAGTCCAGCAGCATATAGACCGCCACGACCGGCGCGATCACGATCATCACCACCACACCGACGAGCGATTGCGCTGAGGTCAGCACCGCATTGAGCATCTCAAGCCCCATATCGCGAATCTGCTCTCCGACATCCTGCAGCGTTTGCCGCAGGGCCGAAGTGCGGTCTGTCAGATCGGGGAAGCGTTCCACCAAAAACGCCTGCATGTCGCGGGTCAGCTGCGGGATGACCTGCACCAGATCAATCATCTGCCCAATCAGCGCCGGGATCACCAGAAGCGCGACGAGGATCATGATCAGCACGGCACAGATCGCGATCACCGCGACCGAGGCCGCGCGGCTCAGCCCCCAGGCCTCAAGCCGGTCAGCAATCGGATCGAGAAAATAGGCAATTGCCATGCCCAGAACAAAGGGCAGCAGGACATCGCCCAGAAACCACAACACCGCAACAGAGATTGCCGTGACGATGCCCCAAATCCTGATCTGTTGATTGACCGGCAAACCCATGCGCGTACTGCTCCCTGATGCCTGTTCTGCATCGCGCATATCATGGAAGGGTTCAAGCCAGTGTTAAACGTGCAGCGTGCCCAATTCGGGTGTGTCCTCATCTGCAGCCTCATCAGGCCAGTTTGTGCGCCATGTTTCGGCAGACCAATGCCCGCAATGCACCTCGGGCCGGTCAAAGCCGGGCAGGGTGGGCACAAGCGGGTGCACCACAACGTCGTGACGCGGCACCGCAAAATAGGGGAAGGAATAGCGCTCTGCCCCTGATCGGTTGATCACCCGATGCGGGGTAGAGACATAGCGCCCGCCACTCCAAAGTTCGAGCATATCGCCAATATTGACCACAAAGCCGCCGCGCGGAGCGGTTGCGGTGATCCAGTCGCCCGTTTTTGTCAGTACTTCCAGTCCGCCCACCGGGTCCGGGCTGATCAGGGTCAGGGCGCAGGTGTCTTTATGTGGATGAATGCCAAACCCGTCCTGCGCGCCCTGCGGCGGGTAATGCAGCAGCGTCATGTTGGTCAGTGGCTGCGCAAAGGGGTCTTGCAACGCGGTGGGCGGCAGGCTTAACCCTTCTGCCAAGGCACCCAGAAGGCGCAATGCCACGTCATCCAGCGCGCGCCAATAGGTCAGGATCGCATCTGCCACTTCGGGCTCATGCTCGGGCCACAGGTTGGGGCCATATAGCTGGCACTCCGCACGGATTGGGTCATCTGCGTCTGTCTCATGATGCAGCTTGTAACCTTCATACAGATCCGGTGTGCCGCTGCCGTCATTGGGGGTGAAAAAACCAAACGGGATATAGCCCCGGTAATTGTCCCGCGTGATGGCCTGACGATGCTTGGCGATTTCGTCCGTGTCGAACACCTGTAAGGCGGCTGCGCGCATCGCATCAATCACCTCCAGCGGCACGTCCGTGCCTGTTACGGTCAGAAACCCGATATCCCGACAGGCCGTGGCGATTTGATCGACACAAGCGTTATGATCCGGCCCGCCCAGGGCTGAGATGTCGATTTGTGCAATCTCAGTCATGACAAACGCACGCCTTGCCGGGCGAGTTCGGCCTGAACCGGGGTCAGGTCGATCTCATCCAATTTTCGGTTGGATTTGATCGACAAGGCCGCCGCCACGCCCGCGCCCTGACCGGCGACCGCGCAGCAGGCCATGTTGCGCGTGGCGGCATGTGCGATCTTGTCGCCGCCAATGGCACGGCCCGCCACCAGCAACCCTTCGACGCCTTTGGGCAGCATCGACCGATAGGGGATCTGCATATAGCGCCCCGTGGTCGGCAGGATCAGAACGCCGTAGCCATCGATGAATTCGGGATAGATGCCGATCGAATCCTCGAACCGGCCCTGATGGCGGACGTCATTTTCTGTCATGTTATAGATCGCGTCGATCTTGCGCGTGTCGCGGATGCCTATGGTCATGCCGAAATTGCGCAGGCGTGCCCCTTCGCAGCCCGGCGTATAGGTGCGCAATGCCTCAAGCGCCATCATGGCCTGTTTGCGTCCTTCGATTTCAAATCGGGTCATGCTGTCAGGGTCAGTACCGTCGCACCCCGCCAGATGGACCAGGTTCATATAGGTCATCTCACCACTGTCATGCACCGCACCCCACGTGCCTCCGATGGTGTTCAGATCGGCCGGGATCAGCCCATCGGCCTGCGCGCGTTCAAAAGGTTTGCGCAGGAAGGGCGAAAACATCGCATCTTCCTTGCCGCTGGTTTCGACCTGCCATTCGCCCGAGGACCAATCGGCATAGGTCGGAGCTTCGGCTTTCACCCCATCGATGAACTTGGCCTTGTCCACGCCCGCGATGTGAAACATCACGGATGCGGCCTGCATCTCTTCCAGCGGCGTCTTTTCCGTCGGTGCGCCCATGCGCAGCGCCACATCGGCATCGCCTGTGGCGTCGATTACGATGCGGGCCAGGATCGCCTCGCGCCCGGCTTTGGATTCGACGATGATCCCGGTGATCCGATTGCCGTCGCGGATCGGTTCGACAAAATGCCGGTGCAGCATCGGGTGGATGCCCGCCTCTTCCACCAGACGGTCGGCGACCAGCTTGAACCCTTCGCTATCAAGCTCATAGGACAGCGATTGCGATTCCGGTACCGCTGCGCCCATCGCTTTGGCCCGGTCTTCGAATTCACGCCCGATGCCGCCCGCTTCGACCGTCTGTTCATGGCGATACCAGGCAAAGCCTTCGACCCCAACCGCTGTGATATTGCCGCCAAAGCAGCCAAATCGGTCGAGCAACGCAACCTCGACCCCGCAGCGCGCCGCAGCCAAGGCCGCCGCCAGCCCGCCGGGGCCCGAGCCCACAACAAGAACATCTGTTTCGTGAATGACCGGCGTGGCGCGGGCCGGTTCTTCGATCACACGCTGCATGACCGCTCCCTTGAGGTATTTTCGCTACAATTGGTTTAATTGACTGGTCAGTCAATCGTCAACCTCGCCGCTGCGTGATCGGTCGCGCCATGTCGGGAATGGCTTGTCCCTCTCCGCGCAAAGCCATAAACCCATGCCAACTGCAGACCATCCCCCAAGGAGCCATCATGCGCCTGAGCCGCTATTTCCTGCCCGTCCTGAAGGAAACCCCATCCGAGGCGCAGATTGTCAGCCACCGCCTGATGCTGCGCGCGGGCATGATCAAGCAATCGGCGGCAGGCATCTATTCGTGGCTGCCGATGGGCTTTAAAGTGCTGCGCAAGCTGGAAGACATCATTCACGAAGAACAGATCCGCGCCGGGCACATCCCGATGCTGATGCCGACGTTGCAATCGGCTGATCTGTGGCGGGAAAGCGGGCGCTATGACGCCTATGGCGAAGAGATGCTGCGGATCAAGGACCGCCATGGCCGCGACATGCTGTATACGCCCACGGCCGAAGAGTTGATTACCGACATCTTCCGGTCGAATGTCAGCAGCTACAAGGACCTGCCGCTGACCATGTACCAGATCCAGTGGAAATTTCGCGACGAGATCCGCCCGCGCTTTGGTGTGATGCGCGGACGCGAATTCTACATGAAGGATGGTTATAATTTTGACCTGACCAAGGACGACGCGCTGCACGCCTATAACCGCCACCTTGTCAGTTATCTGCGGACCTATGAACGTATGGGTTTGCAGGCGATCCCGATGCGGGCCGATGGCGGGCCGATTGGCGGCGATTACACGCATGAGTTCCTTGTGCTGGCCGAAACCGGCGAGTCCGAAGTGTTCTATGACAGTGAAGTCACCGATCTGACCTTTGGTGACCGCGAGATCGATTACGACAGCGTCGAACAATGCCAGGGCGTGCTGGAAGAATTCACGTCACGCTATGCCCGAACCGATGAAACCCATGACGAAGCTTTGTTCAACGCCATCCCCGAAGAGCGGCGCCGCGTCGCGCGCGGAATCGAGGTGGGGCAGATCTTCTATTTCGGCACCAAATATTCCGACGCGCTGGGCGCGACGGTTCAGGACGCCGATGGCAACAGCGTTGCGGTCCATATGGGCAGCCATGGCATCGGTGTCAGCCGCCTGATCGGCGCGATCATCGAAGCCAGCCATGATGACAAAGGCATTATCTGGCCCGAAGGGGTGACGCCCTTCCATTGCGGGATCGTGAACCTCAAACAAGGCGACAGCGAAGCGGATGCGGCCTGTGAGAACCTTTATAAAGCGCTAATAAAACATGGTCTTGAGCCGCTTTATGACGATCGCAATGAGCGCGCAGGCGGCAAGTTTGCCACGATGGACCTGATCGGATTGCCGTGGCGGATCACCGTCGGGCCGCGCGGATTGAAAAACGGCGTTGTCGAGCTGACCTGCCGCCGCACCGGCGAGAGCGAGGAATTGACGCCTGAGGCGTGCATCGAGAAAATCCATAGGATTTACAGCTAGGTTTGAAGCGCGCTTTAAAGCACCAACTGATGCTTAACACTTAATCAAGCGAGCGCAACAGATAGAGAATATGAGAGGCCAAAATGCGTAAAGGATTGA
>JABSSB010000197.1 GCA_013214715.1 Paracoccaceae bacterium
TGCCATTGGATTTCTCTCCGGTTTCTTGCCCCATATGGGCGTTGTCTGATGTCTTGTTTGGGTCGGGTCAGGGCCTTGTCGGCCTATCTTGTTCTGTTGAGCCTCAGATAATCGATTGGTGGCGGACCACAACGGACACAGCGGCAATGCCGTTATGCGTCTGGCGCAAATCTCCCTGCGTCAACCGCATTGCTGGGTCATCCCGAATGCTGTGGGAAATCATGGTCTGCAGTCTTAACTCCTGCGCGACACGGCGTGTTTTCTGATCGAAATCCGGTGTTGGCGACAGAATTTCTGTCTCAGCGTCAAATTTTCGGGGAATTCATGGGAATTTTCACCAGCCGGTTGATTCCGCATCATTTGGTGGTTGAGTTTTAATTGAGCACCAGATGTCGTGGTTTTTCTCATGTGGATGCTGGATCGTTGGGATGCTATGTGCATAAAATTCCCAGATAAATCCACGAATTCCCATAATTTCCATTGATTTCCATGTTCTCCCATGCCATCCCTTATGCATCGAAGAACGCGGTGGGGCGCCGAGCAGCGCCCTAGAACACAGCAAAACAAAATAGGCAGGTTCATACAGGCAGCCCGCTTTCTTCGACCAAAGGCCGGTTGCTGCGTTTCCCCCAAGCGAGCGTGACCGAGCCGCCCGCAACGACGGGTCAAGGCGGCGGGTGATCAGTGGCAGCAGATCACCCGCCGTCTCTCATTTCAGGGGGGCGGGGCGTGTAAAAGGGACGGACAATTGGGCCGCAGGTTCAGAGGTGAAAGCCACCACAAGGTGGACAGCAAGGGGCGGGTGTCAATTCCGGCTTCTTTTCGCCGTGTTCTGGAGGCCGAAGATCCCAGCTGGCAAACCGGCAGCGCGCCCGAGCTTGTGATCGTCTATGGTGACGCCCGCCGCGATTATCTGGAATGCTACACGATCAATGCAATCGAAGAGGTGGATGCAAAGATCGACAAGCTGCCGCGCGGGTCGATGCGCCGCAAGATGTTGCAGCGCATGTATCACGGGCAGTCGTTTCCAACCTCGGTCGACGAAACCGGGCGTCTGGTGCTTCCGGCTAAGCTGCGCAGCAAGATCGGCCTTGAGTCTGAAGCGTTTTTCTTCGCCACAGGAGACACGTTCCAGATCTGGCATCCTGCCACCTATGACGCGCAGGAGATGTCCGCCGCCGATGATTGGCTGGCGGCGCAGCCCGACGGCTTCGACGTCGCCGAATTGCTGGAACTACCCGAAGATCAGGAGGTCTGAGCCATGAGCGCTCCGCATGTCCCCGTCCTGCTGCGCCCCTTGCTGCGGGCGGTGGCACCGGTGGCGGGCGTTTGGATTGATGGCACATTCGGCGCGGGCGGCTATACGCGCGGCTTGCTGGCCGAAGGGGCCGACCAGGTGATCGCCGTAGACCGTGACCCGCTGGCGTTCGAAATGGCCGCGGACTGGGCTGGGGCGTATGGCGACCGGATTGCAATGCAGCCGGGCGTTTTTTCGCGCATGGATGACTACGCAGACGCCGTGGACGGTGTCGTGCTGGACCTTGGTGTGTCCTCGATGCAGCTTGACCGCGCGGATCGCGGGTTTTCTTTCATGCAGGAGGGCCCATTGGACATGCGCATGTCACAAGAGGGCCTGTCCGCCGCCGATATTGTGGCAGAGGCCAGCGAAACCGAGCTGGCCGATATCCTGTTTCATTACGGGGAAGAACGCGCCTCGCGTCGGATCGCGAGGGCGATTGTCAAGGCGCGCGATGAGGCGCCGATCACAACCACGCTGCATCTGGCCGAGATCGTGCAAAGCTGCCTGCCGCGCCCGCGTCCGGGACAATCGCACCCGGCCACGCGCTCCTTCCAGGCGCTGCGCATTGCCGTAAATGGCGAATATGAAGAACTTTGGCGCGGCCTGATGGCGGCAGAGCGTGTGCTCAAGCCCGGCGGACTGCTTGCGGTGGTGAGCTTTCATTCAGTCGAGGATCGCATGGTCAAACGGTTCTTTCAGACCCGTGGCGGCGGGATGGGGCGGGGCAGCCGATATGCGCCCGAAACACAGGCCGCCCCGGCGCAATTCGAGGTTCTGACGCGCAAGGCCATCGGACCGGACGATCAGGAATTGACAGAAAACCCCCGCGCCCGCTCGGCGCTCTTGCGTGTGGGTCGGCGCACGGATGCGCCGGCGGGTGATGTCGACGCCACCAGTTTGAACATGCCCACCCTGGGTGGTCGCGGAGGGAAACGGCGATGAGAGGGCTGGTTCTGGGGCTATGTATCCTTTTTCTGATGGGCGCGGGCAGCTGGGCCTATCGTCAGAATTACGAAACACGCGACGTGTTTGACCGCAACCGTGCCCGGCAGATCGACATTGCTGAGGCGCATCAGCGCCTCAGTATGTTGCGGGCGGAATGGGCCTATCTCAACCGTCCCGACCGGCTGCAGGATCTGGTCTCGCTGAATTTTGACCGCCTTGGACTTTTGCCGCTGAACCCCGATCAATTCGCGCGCGTCAGCGACCTGGACCCGATGCCAATCGCACCTGACTTTGCGCCCGATGCCTTGATCGAAGCGGTGCCTGTGTCTGCGAGCGCCTCGGATCTTGGGGTGCGACCATGATCCGCACGCCTTTGCGCCCACTGGCCCATGTGCTCCCCGCCCGCGCGCGCCAGGAAGACCCCGATAGCGTGATGCGCCACAATTTGCGCCAGCGTCATGACCAGATGGAGATTGCCGCGCGGCAGATGGCCGAAAGCCGCTTGCTGGTGCTGATTGTTTTCATCGTCGCCGCTTTCGCCGCTGTGGCCGTGCGCATGGCCAATCTGGCTCATTCCGACGGGCAGGAGCCAACCCAACAGATCGCCGCCGCCGCGATTGCGCAAAGCCGCGCAGATATCACCGACCGGCACGGTCGGATTCTGGCAACGAATTTTGAAACCCATTCTCTTTATGCCCAACCGCCCGACATGGTGGACCCGGCCGCCGCTGCGCGCGGATTGGTGCAGGTCTTTCCCGATCTGGACGAAGCGCGCCTGCTGCGTGACTTCACCGGCAAGCGCAAATTCATCTGGATCAAACGCCGCATAAGCCCCGAGCAGATGCAGGCCGTGCATGATATCGGCGATCCCGGCCTGCGCTTTGGCCCCCGCGAAATGCGGCTTTATCCTAATGGCTCCGTCGCGTCTCACGTCTTGGGTGGGGCGAGCTTTGGCAAGGAAGGTGTGAATGCCGCTGAAGTGCTGGGTGTGGCCGGGGTTGAAAAGCATTTCGACGCCTTCCTGCGCGACCCGGCGCAAAATGGCCGCCCGTTGCAGCTCTCGCTCGATCTGACCGTGCAGGCTGCAACAGAAGAGGTGCTGGCAGGCGGCATGGCTGTGATGAATGCCGAAGGCGCCTCCGCCGTGGTGATGGATATTCACACGGGCGAAGTGGTCGCGATTGCCAGTCTGCCCGATTTCGACCCGAATGACCGCCCGCGCCCGGCGCTGGGCGATGATCCATCGATCTCTCCCCTGTTCAATCGGGCGGTGCAGGGGGTCTATGAACTCGGGTCTGTCTTCAAGATCTTCACCGCGGCCCAGGCGATGGATCTTGGCCTCGCCGCGCCGGAAACCGAGATCGACACAACCGGCCCGCTGCGCTGGGGACGGTTCAAGATCAATGACTTCCGCCATTACGGCAACCGGATGTCGGTCACGAAGATCATCGAAAAAAGCTCGAACATCGGCACCGCGCGGCTTGCGCAGCAGATCGGGGCGGTGCGGCAGAAGAATTTCCTCGAAAGCCTGGGGCTTTTTGACCCGACACCGCTGGAGCTGACCGAAGCGGGCGGGTCAGATCCGTTGATCCAGAAAAACTGGTCCGAGCTGACAACCATGACCGTGTCCTATGGGCACGGCATCTCGGTCTCGCCGATGCATCTGGCGGCGGGCTATGCCGCGATCGCCAATGGCGGGCGGATGATCCGGCCAACGCTTCTTAAACAATCCGGCCCGCAAGAGGGCGTGCGCGTTCTGTCTGAACGCGCCGCGGCCGAAGCGCGGATGATGTTGCGCCGTGTGGTCAGCGAAGGCACCGCCTCGATGGTGAATGTCAAAGGCTATTCCGTCGCGGGCAAAACCGGCACCGCAGACAAGCCCCGCGCGCGCGGCGGTTATTACGAAGACAAGGTGCTGTCGAGCTTTGCAGGCCTCTTCCCCGCACATGACCCGGCCTATGCCATCGTCGTGACCTTGGATGAGCCCGAGATCATGGGGCTGGGAGAGCTGCGCCGCACCGCCGGTTGGACAGCCGTGCCCGTAACCGGGGAGTTGATCCGGCGGATTGCCCCGCTTTTGGGCGTAAGACCGCTGATTGAACCCGATGAGCGGATCGCTATAACGCAGGCATCCAACTAGCCTCGGGAATCCCATGCAACCAAATTCAAGACCCTTGAGCCAGCTTGCGTTGACCGCGCGGGCAGGGGGCGATCCTGTGATCCGCGATCTGGTTGTGGACAGTCGCCGTGTGGGGGACGGTGCCCTGTTTGCTGCGATGCCGGGCACGCAGGTGCATGGGGCAAGTTTCGTGCCCATGGCGCTGGACCATGGCGCGGTCGCAGTCCTGACCGATGCAGAGGGGGCCGCACTATGCGCAGCTGCGGTGGCGCAGGCTGGGGCAGCCTTGGTCGTGGTCGATGACCCGCGGCTGGCCTTGGCTCAGGCCGCGGCGCTGTGGTTCGGCGACATGCCGCCGGTTATCGCCGGGGTCACCGGCACCAATGGCAAAACATCCGTCGCCAGTTTTCTGCGCCAGATCTGGATCGAACTGGGCCATAAGGCCGTCAATCTGGGCACAACGGGCGTCGAAGGCGCGTGGAGCGCACCGCTCGCCCACACCACGCCCGAACCGATCACCCTGCATCGCACATTGGCACGGGCGGCAGAGGCCGGTGTGACCCATGTGGCCATGGAGGCATCGTCGCACGGGCTGGAACAGCGGCGTCTGGATGCGGTGCCCTTGGTGGCGGCGGGCTTTACCAACCTCACGCAGGATCATTTGGATTATCATCCTGATTTTGCATCTTATTTCGCAGCAAAGGCAGGGTTGTTCCGCCGCGTATTGCCCGCAAGCGGCACGGCGGTGATCAATCTGGATGATGGGCGTGGACCGGAAATGCGCGCGATTGCGGCCGCGCGTGGGCAAGAGATCATCACCGTCGGGCGTGGCTTGGGCGATCTGAACCTTCTGGCGCAGCGCGTCGATGGCACCGGGCAGGATCTGCGCTTTGGTTGGAAAGGCGCACCGCGCATGGTCCGGCTGAACTTGATCGGAGATTTTCAGGCGCAAAACGTGCTCATGGCCTGCGGGCTGGCGATTGCTTCGGGCGATGATCCCGAAGCGGTCTTTGCCACGCTGCCCGCCCTGACCACAGTGCGCGGTCGGATGGAACTGGCTGCCACGCGCGACAATGGTGCGTCGGTTTTTGTCGATTATGCCCATACCCCCGATGCGGTGGCCACAGCCTTGGCTGCGCTGCGACCGCATGTGCTGGGCCGGGTGATCTGCATCGTCGGCGCAGGCGGGGATCGCGACACTACAAAACGACCGCTGATGGGCGAGGCTGCCGCCCGTGGCGCGGATGTCGTGATCGTCAGCGATGACAACCCGCGCAGCGAAGACCCCGCCCGCATCCGCGCCGCTGTGATGGCCGGCGCGCAGGAGGCGGACGCGTCAGACCTGCTGGAGATCGGTGACCGGGCGGAGGCGATCTTGCGCGCGACCGACATGCTCGCTCCCGGTGACGCCTTGCTGATCGCGGGCAAAGGTCATGAAACGGGGCAGACCGTTGGCGACACGGTGCTGCCCTTTGATGATGTGGAGCAGGCCAGCATGGCGGTGCGCCTGCTGGAAGGAGGCAAGGCATGACACTCTGGACCGCGGCAGAGGCCGTTGCAGCCACAGGCGGCACCACTCCTTCCGATTGGGCTGTCACAGGCGTGTCGATCGATACGCGCACCTTGGCCCCAGGTGATTTGTTTGTGGCGTTGACCGCCGCGCGGGACGGGCATGATTTTGTCGCGCAGGCGCTGGAAAAAGGCGCAGGGGCCGCGCTTGTGTCGCGCATCCCCGAGGGTGTCAGCTCGGATGCGCCGCTTTTGCTGGTTGAGGACGTGCAGGCGGGTTTGGAGGCTCTGGGCATCGCGGGGCGCGCGCGGATGGCAGGGCGCGTGGCAGCGATTACAGGCTCTGCCGGGAAAACCTCGACCAAGGAAATGCTGGTCGCAATTCTGTCGGATCAGGGCCGCACCCATGCCAGCGTGGCCAGCTATAACAATCATTGGGGCGTGCCACTGACGCTCGCGCGGATGCCGCGAGACACCGAATTTGCCGTGATCGAGATCGGCATGAACCACCCAGGCGAAATCGCTCCGCTGGCCCGCATGGCCCGCCCCCATGTGGCGATGGTGACCACCGTCGCGGCTGCGCATCTCGAAGCCTTTGACAATGTGGCCGGGATCGCGCGGGAAAAAGCCTCGATCATGGACGGTCTGTCCTCGGGTGGCGTGGCGATCCTCAACGGCGATGTGCCCACGGCGGATGTTCTGGCCAAAGCAGTGCCAGATGGTGTGACAGCGCAGTGGTTCGGGACAGGCCCTCACGCGCTGCGTCTCGGCGCTGTGCGCGAAGGGGATGCCGTGTTGGACGCGGATGTGACGCTGAACGGCGCGTCCGAGACCATGACCCTGCACGCCAATGGGGCTCATTTTGCCATGAATGCGTTGGGCGCTTTGGCCGTGGCCGACGCCCTTGGCGCAGATCGGCAGGCATCGCTTGCCGGTCTT
>JABSSB010000198.1 GCA_013214715.1 Paracoccaceae bacterium
CACGGCCGCCACCATTTGGCGACGGCTGAACCTTTTGTCAAAGCGACCCGGCATTTATTCCGCCGGCACCGCTGTCTTTTCGATGCCCAGCGGATACGGCAGATGCACCAGCATCTCTTTCGGGCAGACTTGCAAGAACTTAGCCTTTTCACTGTCCCAATGCTGCAGGATCTCGGCCGCCTTGGGCGATCCGGTTTCCGCCACATGGGTTTCGATCAGCGATTTCAGCTGCCCCTCCCAATGCGCCACGGTGACCGGGCACGTGACCAGCGTTTCCATGTTCATCATGGTTTCGGCAGCCCCGTCCGGATCATAGAGATAGGCCATCCCGCCGGTCATGCCCGCGCCGAAATTCGCGCCGATGGAGCCAAGGATCACGGCCACGCCGCCGGTCATATATTCACATCCATTCGATCCACAGCCTTCGACCACGACATGCGCTCCGGAGTTACGCACGGCAAAGCGTTCGCCTGCGCGGCCTGCGGCATAAAGATAGCCGCCTGTCGCCCCATACAGCACCGTATTGCCGATGATCGTGTTTTCATCAGCCTTCAGCGGCGAAACTTGCGGCGGACGCACCACGACGATGCCGCCCGACAGGCCCTTGCCGACATAGTCATTTGCATCGCCGGCCACTTCGAGCTTCAGCCCCGGCGCCGCAAAGGCCCCGAGCGACTGCCCCGCAGAGCCTTGCAGTTTGACTGTCAGGTGATCGGGCTGGAGCGTGTTGTGCTGTCCGAAATTCTGGACGATATGGCTGGAGGTGCGAGTGCCGACCGTGCGGTGCGTGTTTTGCACAGCGTAAGACAGTTGCATCTTTTCGCCATCCTGGAGGAACCGCGCGGCATCACGCACGATCTGCGCGTCGAGCGTGTCGGGGACAGCATTCCGCTCCCGCTCTCGGTTATATTCGATCTCGGAGGAGCCATCGACCGTGATCAGAAGCGGGTTGAGGTCCAGATCATCCAGATGCGCCGAGCCACGGCTGACCTGGCTGAGCATATCGGCGCGTCCGATCACCTCATCCAAGGACCGCGCGCCCAGCGACGCGAGAATTTCGCGGACTTCCTGCGCGTAGAAGGTGATCAGATTCACCACCTTATCCGCATTGCCGGTGAATTTGGCGCGCAGGCTTTCATCCTGCGTGCAAACTCCGACCGGGCAGGTGTTGGACTGGCACTGGCGCACCATGATGCAGCCCATAGCGATCAGCGCGGCGGTACCGATGCCGTATTCCTCGGCCCCCAGCATTGCGGCCATCACGATGTCGCGCCCGGTGCGCAACCCACCATCGGTGCGCAGCGTGACGCGGTCGCGGAGATTGTTCATGGCCAGAACCTGATGCGCCTCGGTGAGGCCCATTTCCCACGGCAAACCCGCATATTTGATCGAGGTCGCGGGCGAGGCACCCGTGCCACCGTTATGGCCCGAGATCAGGATCACATCAGCCTTGGCCTTGGCCACACCGGCGGCAATTGTGCCGACGCCAGAGGAGGCCACCAGTTTCACCGTCACCTTGCAGCGCGGGTTGATCTGCTTGAGGTCGTAGATCAGCTGCGCAAGGTCTTCGATGGAATAGATATCGTGATGCGGCGGCGGGGAGATCAACGTCACTCCCTTGGTCGAATGCCGCAGCCGCGCGATCAGATCGGTGACCTTCATGCCGGGCAGCTGACCGCCTTCGCCAGGCTTGGCGCCTTGGGCGACCTTGATCTCCAACTCTTCACAATGGTTAAGGTATTCCGCGGTCACGCCAAAGCGGCCCGAAGCGACCTGTTTGATCTTTGCCGACGGGTTGTCGCCATTCGGTTCTGGCACAAAATGCGCTGGATCTTCGCCGCCTTCGCCGCTGTCGGATTTTGCACCGATCCGGTTCATTGCCACGTTCAGCGTTTTATGCGCTTCGGGGCTAAGCGCGCCCAGAGACATACCCGGCGTCACAAAGCGTTTTCGGATCGAGGTGATGGATTCCACCTCTTCAATTGGGATCGGCTGGCCGACAGATTTGAAATCCAGCAGATCACGCAGATGGATCGGCGGGTTAGACTGCATCTTGGCCGAAAACTGCTTCCACAACTCATAGGACGACCGTGCGCAGGCCATCTGCATCATGTGCATCGTGGTGGCTTCCCAAGCATGGGTTTCGCCAGTTTTGCGCGCCTTGTAGAAGCCGCCGATGGGCAGGACATTGTCCACACCGCCCCATGCCTTGTCATGGATCGCTTCGACCTTACCCTGAATACCCACGACACCGATGCCCGAGATGCGCGAGGTCATGCCGGGGAAGAACTCCGCGCACATCGCGCGGCTGAGGCCCACGGCTTCAAAGTTCAGACCACCGCGATACGAGGAGATCACTGAAATCCCCATCTTGGCCATGATCTTCAGCAGACCCTGATCGATCGCCTCACGATAACGGCGCACATTTTCGGTCAGCGTGCCGTCCAGCAGGCCCCGACCAATGCGGTCGGCCAGCGAATCTTCGGCCAGATAGGCGTTCACCACCGTCGCGCCACAGCCAATCAGCACGGCAAAGTAATGCGGGTCGATACATTCGGCGGATCGCACGTTGAGCGAACAGAAGGTCCGCAGCCCTTTGCGCGTCAGATGCGAATGCACAGCAGAGGTTGCCAGGATCATCGGCATCGCAACCTTGCCCGGCCCCGAATGCTGATCGGTCAGCACCAGATGCCCCGCGCCTGAGCGTACGGCGTCTTCAGCCTCAGCCCGCACGCGTTCCAGTGCATCCCGCAGCTTGCCCTGGCCGGGCATGAAGGAGCAGTCAATTTCGACCAGCGGCGCGTTGAATTGTTCAACCAGCTTGTCCCATTGGCTGTTGCCGACAAAGGGGCTGTCGAGCACGACGATTTCCGTCTGAGAGCTGTCTTCGTCCAGCACGTTCTTGAGGTTGCCGAACCGCGTCTTGAGGCTCATCACGCGGTATTCGCGCAGGCTGTCGATGGGCGGGTTGGTGACCTGGCTGAAATTCTGGCGGAAGAAATGGCTCAGCGGGCGGTATTGCTTGGACAGCACCGCCGAGGGCGTGTCATCGCCCATTGAGGCAAGGCTTTCTTTCCCATCTTCTGCCATCGGGGCGAGGATGTTTTCCAGCTCTTCAATGCTGTAGCCGGCGGCGACTTGACGGCGGCGCAACTCGTCGCCTTCGAACATCGCACGTTCGGTGACCGAGGCCAGAGCATCATCGGCATCGTTGATCTTGTTGACCCACTCACCAAAAGGCTGTGACGCGGCCAGCTGATCTTTGATCGTCTTGTCGTGATACAGTTTGCCTTCCTGCATATCCACGGCCAGCAATTGCCCCGGACCCAGCGCGCCTTTTTCGACGACGGTCGCTTCATCAATCGGGACCATCCCGGCCTCGGACCCGGAAATCAGCAGCCCGTCACCCGTCACGACATAGCGCATCGGACGTAATCCGTTGCGGTCCAGACCGGCGCAGACCCAGCGGCCATCGGTCATGGCCAAAGCTGCCGGGCCGTCCCATGGCTCCATCACCGAGTTGCAATAGGAATACATATCCCGCCACGCCTGCGGCAATTCCACCGCCTGTTTAGACCAGCTTTCCGGGATCAGCATGGTTTTTGCCATAGGCGCGTTGCGACCCGCGCGGACCAGCACCTCGAACACTGCGTCCAGAGCTGCCGAATCCGAAGACCCGTTGGGGATGATCGGTTTAATGTCTTCGGCCATGTTGCCGAAGGTCGCCGAGGCCATGCGGATTTCATGGCTTTTCATCCAGTTCACATTGCCCTTGAGCGTGTTGATCTCGCCATTATGAGCCAACATGCGGAAGGGTTGCGCCAGCCACCATTGCGGGAAGGTGTTTGTGGAATAGCGCTGGTGATAGATCGCAAAGGCGGACTCGAACCGTTCGTCTTTCAAGTCGGGATAGAATTCCGCGACCTGTTCGGCCAGCATCATACCTTTGTAGATGATCGAACGGCACGAGAGCGACGCGATATAAAGCTCGTTGATATTGGCTTCAGCCGCGGCTTTTTCGATCCGGCGGCGGATCACATAAAGCTCACGCTCGAACCGTTCCTGATCGACACCTTTTGAGTTCGATATGATGATCTGTTCGATCTCGGGGCGGGTGGCATTGGCCTTTTCACCCAGAACCGAGGTATCCACAGGCACATGGCGCCAGCCATAGATGTAATAGCCTTTACGCAGGATCTCGGTTTCGACGATCGTCCGGCACATTTCCTGCGCGCCAAAGTCGTTGCGCGGCAGGAAAACCTGACCCACAGCAATAAACTCGTCTTTCTTCGGTTCATGCCCCGTGCGCTCGATCTGATCATAGAAGAAGGGGATCGGAATCTCGACATGGATGCCCGCGCCGTCGCCGGTTTTGCCATCGGCATCCACAGCGCCGCGGTGCCAGACGGCTTTGAGCGCTTCGATCCCGGCTTCGACCACTTTGCGGCTTTTCTTGCCGTCGATGGATACAACGAGCCCAACGCCGCAAGACGAATGCTCCTCTGCTTCGGAATAAAGGCCGTGCTCGGCCATCCACTTGCGCTTGTTGTCTTCGGCCCGTGCCCAGTCCTGATCAAACTTGGTCATGTGCTTGCCTCTGTTTTCGTTGGGCAGGGACGCTGTCGCGTCGCACCGGCCCAACCTGATTATGTCTTTGGGTCATGTGGCATGACCCGATCCTATCAAAATCTTCGAACGGTTATTCTGCGGCCATCGCAGGGGTGGTCAGCTTTTCCAAAACCGCTTCGGCACAATCGCGCCCGTCGCGGATGGCCCAGACGACCAGGGACGCGCCGCGGACGATATCGCCTACTGCATACACCCCCGGCATGGATGTTTCGCCGCTACCGAATTTGGCCTTGATCGTGCCCCAGCGGGTCACTTCCAGTTCAGGCTGTCCAAACAGCGTCCGCATATCTTCCGGCTCAAAGCCCAGTGCCTTGATCACAAGGTCGGCGTCTTCGACGTAATCCGCGCCTTCGATCACTTCGGGCGCGCGACGGCCAGAGGTATCAGGCTGGCCCAGACGCATTTTCTGCACCATCACGCCAGAGACCTGACCGTCGGCTTCGGTAAAGCCTTTGGGCGCGCTCAGCCATTCGAAGACCACGCCTTCTTCTTCAGCGTTCTGCACTTCGCGCTGAGAGCCGGGCATGTTGTCGCGGTCACGGCGATACAGGCATTTGACCGACGCCGCGCCCTGACGGATCGAGGTTCGGACGCAATCCATCGCCGTATCCCCACCGCCGATCACAACGACGCGCTTGCCTTCGGCGTTCAGGCGGCCCGTGTCGAACTCTTCGACGTCGTCGCCAAAGCTTTTGCGATTCGACGCGGTCAGAAAATCAATCGCGCGTTCGATCCCCTGCGCACCGCTGCCGGGCATCGCCAGATCGCGGGATTTGTAGACGCCGGTGGCGATGATGATTGCGTCATGTTGTTCGCGCAGCTCATCAAAACCAATGCTTTCGCCAACATTGCAATTCTGCACAAAATGCACACCGCTGGCTTTCAGCTGGTCGATGCGGCGCATGACCACGTCTTTTTCCAGTTTGAAGCCCGGAATGCCATAGGTCAGCAAGCCCCCTGCGCGGTCATAGCGGTCATAAACGGTCACTTGCACACCTGCGCGGCGCAGCACGTCTGCGGCGGCCAGACCGCCGGGGCCCGCGCCAATGATGCCCACCGAAACATGAAGTTCCTGCGCAGGCTTTGCGGGCAGCACCCAACCATTTTCCCAAGCAGTGTCGGTGATGTATTTTTCGACCGAGCCGATGGTCACGGTGCCGTGGCCAGATTGTTCGATCACGCAATTGCCTTCGCACAGACGATCCTGCGGGCAGATACGGCCGCAGATTTCAGGAAAGGTATTAGTGGCCTGACTGACTTCATACGCCTCTTGCAGGCGGCCTTCTGCGGTCAGCTTCAGCCAGTCGGGGATGTTGTTGTGCAGCGGGCAGTGGTTTTGGCAATAAGGGACGCCGCATTGCGAACAGCGCGCCGACTGCTCTTTGGCTTTGGCATCCGCATATTCGGCGTAAATCTCATTGAAGTCTTGCTTACGCATCTCTGCCGCGCGCTTTTCCGGCATGTCCCGTTCGACCTGCACGAATTTCAACATGACCTGCTTCGCCATAAAGCCGCTCCTCCGTTGTTTGGGCCCTTGTAAGCAGGGCCGCGCGGGATGAAAAGTAAACAATGCTGACCCATTTGCAGCGATTTTGCTTTGATTGGATATTTTTCGTCCGACCGCAAGGCTTTTTTAGGACCGGCCCGGACCTTTAGCCGTATCTTTTCATATGGCGTGGCATCTCTATACCTGATGCCAAAGTGATTCTGGGACCGGTCATGCCGCTGACAACTTTACTGATTCTCGCCCTGATTCAGGGCATCACCGAGTTCCTTCCGGTGTCTTCGTCCGGACATCTGATCCTGCTTCCGCAATTGACAGGAACAGAAGATCAGGGCGTCTTGCTGGATGTGGCCGTGCATATGGGCACGTTGGGTGCTGTTGTTCTATATTTCTGGTCGGACGTGCGCGACGCACTGCGCGGCACGATGCAGATCGTGACGGGCCGCCTGCACAGCAAGGAGGCCCACCTTGCCTTGGCCCTGATCATCGCCACCATCCCCGTGATCATTGCGGGGTTGATCCTAAAGGTCACAGGACTGGTAGACCATATCCGATCAATTGCTGTGATCGGCTGGACGATGTTGGGCTTTGGCATCGTTCTGTATTGGGCCGATATGAAAGGGCCGCAGACCCGCCGCGCCGGGCAATGGA
>JABSSB010000199.1 GCA_013214715.1 Paracoccaceae bacterium
GGATGGTGTCTGTTGCTGGACCGGCGGGAGCCGCCGCGCTGGCGGCAGGGGCCGGGGCGGGCGTTGCACTTGCGGCGGCGGCAGACGTGGCGCTTTGGGCCGGCGCGGACGCGGCCGCGAGCACATCTGCCTTCACGATGCGCCCATGCGGGCCGGACCCGGTGAGTGTGGCCAGATCGAGCCCTTTATCCGCCGCGATCCGTCGCGCGAGCGGTGAAGCAAAAATGCGTTGCCCACCGGCGGCGACAGGAGCGGCCGGCGCGGGCTTTGCGGCCGGAGCGGCGGTTTCCGCCGTCTCTGGCGCGGGGGTGGAGGCGGCCTGCGGCGCAGGCTCCGACGCGCCCGCCCCCTCCGCAATGTCATCGGCGCTTTCGCCGTCACCCAGCAGCACGGCAATCGCGGTGTTGACCTTCACGCCTTCGCTGCCCTCGGCGATCAGGA
Organism: Paracoccaceae bacterium; assembly: GCA_013214715.1. Lineage (GTDB taxonomy): Bacteria > Pseudomonadota > Alphaproteobacteria > Rhodobacterales > Rhodobacteraceae > JABSSB01. Next base: position 442 of record JABSSB010000199.1, read on the forward strand.
TCTTGCCGATCACGCCTTCATCGACGGCTTCAAACTCCATCGTGGCCTTGTCGGTTTCGATCTCGGCCAGAAGGTCGCCGGAACTGACCGTATCGCCTTCCTTGACCAGCCATTTGGCCAAAGTGCCTTCTTCCATTGTCGGGGACAGGGCGGGCATCAGGATTTCAATTGGCATAATTTACTCCTCTACAGCAGAAGCTGGAGTTGGGTGTGTCCCACCTGCTCTGATCAAATCAAAAGGCGGTTCCAGTTTTTTGAAGGCGTTGCAGTCGACAATCGCCAATGAAACTGATGCAGCGTTTTCCCCTATCCAAAGATCTATCTCAGGCGTGTCGGCATCAGCAGCTACAACGTGCTCGATGAAGCGCCGCGGAAGAAACGCGATATGCGTGCTGCCCTCCGCGTCACAGAACGCAAGGCGTGCACCTTCCATCGTGTTCGAAAGCATATTCAGGCCCGGTCGCATTACTTAGCGATAGGTCACTTGTTTCACGGCCGCGATCACCTCATCGGTGGTCACCAGCGCGTGTTTTTCGAGATTGGCGGCATAGGGCATGGGCACATCCTTGCCCGTGCAGCAGATCACCGGCGCGTCCAGGTAATCAAAGGCCTGACGCTGCACTTCCGAGGCGATATAGCTGCCGACCGATCCCTGCGGCCAGCCTTCCTCGACCGTGACCAGCCGGTTGGTTTTCTGCACCGAGGCGATCACCGCGGGCAGGTCCATCGGGCGCAGCGTGCGCAGGTCGATCACCTCGGCCGAGATACCCTCTTCGGCCAGTTTCTCACCCGCTTCCAGCGCGTATTGCATGCCTATGCCAAAGCTCACGATGGTCACATCCGTGCCTTCGCGCCAGATCCGGGCCTTGCCGAACGGGATGGCCAGATCCTCCACCTTCGGGACATCAAAGCTGCGCCCGTAGAGGATTTCGTTTTCCAGGAAGATCACCGGGTTGGGGTCACGGATCGCTGTTTTCAGCAGGCCTTTGGCGTCGGCCGCCGAATAGGGCATGACCACTTTCAAACCGGGGATCTGCATGTACCAGGCCGCATAATCCTGGCTGTGCTGGGCGGCCACGCGGGCTGCCGCGCCATTGGGGCCGCGGAACACCATCGGCGCCCCCATCTGACCGCCTGACATATAAAGCGTCTTGGCCGCCGAGTTGATGATCTGGTCAATCGCCTGCATGGCGAAGTTGAAGGTCATGAATTCGACAATCGGCTTCAACCCGCCAAAGGCCGCGCCCACGGCGATCCCGGCAAAGCCATGCTCTGTGATCGGCGTATCGATCACACGATCGCCGCCAAATTCATCCAGCAAACCCTGGCTGACCTTATAGGCGCCCTGATATTCGGCGACCTCTTCCCCCATCAGATAGACATCTGCGTCGGCCCGCATCTCTTCGGCCATGGCATCGCGCAGGGCTTCGCGCACGGTCGTGGGCACCATTTCGGCATCCGCCGGCCAGTCAGGCGACAGATCCGCAACGACGGGGGCGGGGGCGGCGGCAGCCGCCGCGGGCGACGAGGCGGCCTGCGGCGCAGGCTCCAAGGAGGCCGCAGCCTCTGCCGGGGCAGGGGCGGCGATATCATCGGCGCTTTCACCCTCTTCGATCAGCACGGCGATTGGCGTGTTCACCTTCACGCCCTCGGTGCCCTCGGCGATCAGGATCTTGCCGATGATGCCCTCATCCACGGCCTCAAATTCCATCGTGGCCTTGTCGGTTTCGATTTCCGCCATGATATCGCCGGAGGACACGGTGTCGCCCTCCTTGACCAGCCATTTGGCCAATGTGCCTTCTTCCATCGTCGGAGACAGGGCGGGCATTAGGATTTCAGTTGCCATCTCTCAGGTCTCCCTCAGGCGTAAATATCTGTCCAAAGCTCATCCAGAGATGGCTCGGGGCTGTCTTTGGAAAACTCCGCCGCGGCATTCACGATCTCTTTGATCTCCTTGTCGATCGTCTTGAGATCATCCTCGCTGGCATGTTTGCCCGTCAGCAGCAGGTCGCGGACGTGGTCGATCGGATCGCGTTCCTCGCGCATTTTCTGCACTTCCTCGCGGGTCCGGTATTTGGCCGGGTCCGACATAGAATGGCCGCGATAGCGATAGGTCTTGACCTCGAGAATATACGGCCCTTCGCCGGACCGGCAGTGTGCCACGGCGCGTTGCCCGGCCTCTTTCACCGCCAGCACATCCATCCCATCCACCATTTCGCCGGGAATGCCGAAGGCTTCGCCACGGTGATAGATATCCTTGGTCGAGGTCGAGCGCGCCATCGCGGTGCCCATGGCGTATTGGTTGTTTTCGATCACGAAGACCACCGGCAGTTTCCACAGCGCAGCCATGTTGAAGGTCTCATAGACCTGGCCCTGGTTCGCCGCCCCATCACCGAAATAGGTGAAGGTCACGCGTCCGTTCTTCTTGTAACGATCGGCAAAGGCCAGACCGGCGCCAAGCGGCACCTGTGCGCCCACGATGCCGTGGCCGCCATAGAAATGTTTCTCTTTCGAGAACATGTGCATCGAGCCGCCCTTGCCTTTGGACAGCCCGCCTTCGCGGCCGGTCAGTTCGGCCATCACACCGCTGGGATCCATGCCACAGGCCAGCATATGTCCGTGATCGCGGTAAGAGGTGATGCGCTTGTCGCCCTCTTCAGCGGCAGCTTCGAGCCCGACCACAACCGCCTCTTGGCCGATATAAAGGTGGCAGAACCCCCCGATCAGACCCATGCCATAAAGCTGACCGGCTTTCTCTTCGAATCGCCGGATCAACAGCATGTCGCGGTAATAAGCCTTAAGCTCTTCGGCGGAAACGTTTGATTTCCTTGTGGTTTTGCGTGCAGCCATGGTGGGCGCGCTCCCTCTCCAGAAGATAGTTTAGCGTTAAACTATCTCTTAAAGCATTTCTTGGCGTAATGCCATGGTTTTTATGACGCCCCGTCAAAACGGCGCGTTTGTTTTGGTTCTAATTCGGAATTTGCGGCGGCTTAGCGCAGGACAACCTCGTCATGGCGCACAACGCCAAGGACGGAACGCGCCTGTTCATCCAGCAGATCGAGATCAAGGTAATGATCCGACAGGCGCAAGGTCAGGTTCTCCATCCGGGTGATATCGGCTTGCAGAGCCTCGTATTCGGCGTTGAGCCGTTCATGTTCGGTTTCTGCATCCAATCGCGAAAACAGTCCGAACTCGCCCTGCACGGCTTCGAATACGAAATGCACGCCTGCCAGCAGGATCACCCCCGCCAGGACGGTTTGAAATACTGGAAGACTGGTCGATCTGCTCATCGAGCCCAAGCCCTGTTTTGCCTATACTGCCACGATGGCCCTTAATTCGGGCGCTTTGTTTCAGTATGACACAGCCGATTCGACCTGGGAATCCCCTAAAACCCTCTCAGTGAGTGTTTTTTTCCTGGTCTGGCCGTAAAAACAGGATCGCAGATGCCCGACTATGCCCTTGTCTTGTCGCCTCTGGCGCGCGCCGCGTATTTCGCGCAGGCCAATGAGGTCGCGCAGGCCGAGGTCGCGGCCTGCGTGCCAGAGGCTGAAATCCGCGGGGCCGAGCGGTTCGGCGGGCTTGAGGTTCTGCGCCTGACCGCGCCCGAGGAGTCGCTGCCAAAACTGGCGCGGATGTCGTCTGCGCAGGGCCTGTTTGACGTTACACAAACCGGCTGGCAGCCTTTGGACAGTGATCCGGGGTTTGCCCTGCATCCCGATTTTGTCTGGGGCGAGAAATATCGCGGCAAAACCAACGAGACTCTGACGCAAATGCTGATCAATCTGGGGCTGGCTGTCTGCACGGTTGAAGCTCCTGCGCGGTTGCTGGACCCGATGTGCGGACGCGGCACGACGTTGATGTGGGCGCTGCGCTATGGCATGTCGGCCACGGGTGTGGAGCGCGACGCGCAGGCCCCGGCGGAGTGGCGGCGGGGGTTGAAGAAATGGACCAAGCTGCATCGCCAGAAACACAAGCTGTCCGAAGGCTGGGTGCAAAAGGCCAATCGGCAGGGGGTTGGTAGGTTTCTCGATTTTGCCTGCGCGGGGCAGGTGGCGCGGATGGTGACCGGTGACAGTGCGGATCTGCCCAAGCTTCTGGGACGCAAGCCCTTTGATCTGATCGTCAGTGATCTGCCTTATGGGGTGCAGCATATGGGCGGGGCGGATAGCCGTTCCCCTTTGGCCACTATGGAGGCGGCGGCGCGGGGCTGGGTGGCATGTCTGTCGCCGGGCGGGGCGATCGTGATTGCCTTTAACGCCAATATCCCGAAACGGGCCGAGCTGCTGGCCGCGTTTGAGGGGCTGGGGCTGGAAGAGGTGCCTGTTCCGGTCGCGCATCGGATGAGTGAATCGATCCTGCGGGATGTGCTGGTCTTGCACAAACCGGCGTGATGGTCGTCAGGTGTCGCATCCGGGCACTTGCAGCACGGCCCGCGCCCGGTCATTAAATGCAGCACTGGTCACGCCCTCTGGCAGTGTCAGCAGCGCCTGCGCGCCCTGAAATTCGTCAAAGGATACTGTGGTGCCGCGCGCGCTTTGGGTGTCGTCCATATCGATCGTAAAGGTGATGCGGTCCCAGGCGGGGAAGTGGCGTAAATGCAGGTCGATCTGCATGTCTCCATCTCGCACGGTGGGCATGTCCATCAGATGTGACGCACCTTCGAGAATGTCAAAAGGTTGAAACACCTCGACCCCGGCGCCCGCATCGGTCACGTCAAAGATCAGCGGTGCAGCGGCTGTGCGCAGGTCGATCGTCAGCACCGCATCCGACAGGCGGCAGTCGGATGCGTTGACGATAACAAAGCGATCCTTTGGCGCACCTTCGATGAATTCCAGCTGGATCTCGGCCAAAGCAGGGCTGGCGCAGGTGAGGGCGATAAGGGCGCTCCGACAAAGCATCGCCATCACCGCGTCAGGATCAGCGCGTCGCGGGTGATTTCCATCCGGCTCCAACGCTGAAGGTAGTTCATGCCCAGAAGAGAGAGGTCCATATCAGCCTCATTCACCCAGGCGCGGATGCCCTGATCGGTGACAGGGCCAAGCCGCACTTCGTCCAGAAAGACGGGCGCGATGCGAACCGATCCGTTGGCTGTTTGCGCCCTGCCGGTAAAGGCCAGCGCATCCGGGTCCAGCCCGGTGCGCCGCGCGTCGCGGGGGCTGAGGACCATCTCACTGGCACCGGTATCGACCATCATCTGCACCGATACGCCATTGATTGCCAGCGCCACATAGAAATGCCCGTCACGCGATTTGGGAATTTCGACGCGCCCGGCGTCCTCGTCGATCTGCATCCGCATGGAATTGGCGTCCGAGCGGCGCATGTCGTCCCACATGCCATATCCGGCCATCAGCAAAACAAGCAGCACCAACCAGCTGAGCCCGCCCCGCAGCGTCTCACGCAGATTGATGCGCCGCCGCATCAGTGCGCCCCCAGCGATGAACGCCAGCAAGAGCCCTAAAAAGATCAGTGACATCGTGCTGTCGATATCCATTGGCCTATCCCATACCCGCCCAAACGTCACTTAGCCCGTCCAGCACGAATTGCACGGACAGCGCTGCAAGCAGCATACCAAAAAGTCGGGTCAGGACCATCACCCCCGTGCGCCCCAGCGCGCGTTCGATCAGGCCCGAGGCCAGGAGCGTCATTGCAAGGATTGCCAGAACGGCGGCCATGACGCCCAAGATGGCGGCCTTTCCTGCGACGTCAGGCTGTTGGCCGACCAGCAGGATTATCGTCGCAATGGAACCCGGCCCGGCAATCAGGGGCATTGCCATCGGAAAGACCGACGGATCGGGTGCGTCGGCCTCTTCGCTTTGATCTTCGCGCCGTTTGGTGCGGCGTTCAAAAAGCATGTCGAAGGCCGTGACAAACAGCAAAAGCCCGCCGGCGATGCGGAAGGCCGGCATCGAGATGCCCATGAAGTCCAGCACCTGTTCACCGGTGAAGGCAAAGACCGTCAGCAGCCCGGTCGAAATGACCAGCGCGCGAAAGATGATCGCCCGGCGCTGTGCCTGTGTCATCCCAGCCGTCAGCGCGACAAAGATTGGCGCCAGCCCGATCGGGTCGATCACGACAAAGAGCGTGACAAAAGCAGAGATGAGAAAGCCGGTATCCATGGCGCCGGGCTAGCGGCTGGGATGCGGGCTGTCCAGTCCGGTCTGATCCGAAACCTTGTCAAAGGGGGGTGTCACAATGG